>JAAZBY010000098.1 GCA_012513595.1 Chloroflexota bacterium | reverse complement strand
CTGTTGGGGATGGGGGATATTGCCCTGTCGCCCAAGATGTCTGCCACGGAGGGGGCCGGCAAGATCCTGAACTACATGGCCACCGGCCTCCCCACGGTAGCCTTTGATGGCGAGGTCAGCCGCGAGTTCCTGGGGTCCCTGGGGGTCTACGCGCCGCGCGGAGACGTCGAGGCCCTCGCGCAGGGCATCCTGAGCCTGGCCGCCCGCCCGGACCGGCGCGCGGCGCTGGGCACGGCCCTGCGGCAGCGGGCCGAGGAGGATTTCTCCTGGCGGCGCGCCGGCCTGGCCCTCCTCGATATCTATGCCTCGGTGGGGGCGCGCCCCTCGCTGGCGGTGAACCTCTAGATAGCCCGCTGCGGCATCGGCACCACGCGGCCCTCTTCCCGGGCGCGGTCGGCGGCAAAGCCGATCAGGTGCCCGTAGACCGAATCCTCCAGGCTGGTGGTGGAGAGCGACGGTTCCTCCCCGCGCACCACGCGCACAAAGTCGCGCACCAAGCGCAGATCCCCGCCGCCGTGGCCCCCCGCTGCCCCGTGCATGTCCCCGCGGATGCGCAGGTCAACCACTCCCTCCGCCGTCTCGTGCCCGGGGCGCGGGTCGATGTGGCGGATCACAAAGCGCGAATCCTCCAGGTGGCCCTCGATCTCGCCGTCGGTGCCGAGGAGGTGGATCGAGCGGGAGGGCTTGGCCGCCCCGCCGACCATGTTGTGGGTGGCGGTGGCGCCGTCGGCAAAGGAGATGGCCAGCGACTGATGGTCGACCACGTCGTTGTCGCACTTCCAGACGCAGCGGCCAAAGGGGTTATCCCCGGCGAGCGAGGCGATCTTGTCGGCAATCGTCGGGTTGGGCAGGTGCTCGATCGGCTGCCAGACGTAGAAGGCCCAGCGGTCGGGGTGATCGATGTAGTGCTTGCGCGCCGAGTAGGGGCAATCCGCCTCGATGGGGCAGTCGACCAGGCAACGACTCCCGGCGCCGGCGGGGGCGCGCTCCGGGCGAAAGTAGGTCAGGCTGCCAAAGCTGCTGACCGCAGTGGGGTGCACGCCGCTCTTCATCCACACGATCAGGTCCAGGTCGTGGCAGCACTTGGACATCAACATGCTCGACCCGCAACGCCCCTGGCTGTTCCACTTGCCGCGCACGAACGCCACGGCCATGTGGTGGTACGAGACGTGCTCGGTGGTCTGGACGTTGAGGACCTGGCCAATGGCACCGGCCGCGACCCTGGCGCGGATCTCGGCGTAAAAGGGCGCAAAGCGGAGCACGTGGCAGATGCCGACGAGGCGCTCGTTGCGCCGCGCCGCGTCAACCAGTTGCCATAGCTCGCCCTCGTTGGTGGCGAAGGGCTTTTCCAGGAGGAGGTGGTAGCCGGCCTCGAGCAGCGGGAGCGAGGTGGGCACGTGCTGCGTGTCCATCGTGCCGTTGATGGCGAAATCGGCCAGGCGGCCGGCGGCGGCCAACTCTTCGGCCGAGCGGAAGCGCCGCTCCGGCGGGATGCCGTGGGCCTCGGCGGAGAGGTTGCGGCGGAGATCGTCCGGCTCGGCGATGGCGACGATGCGCAACTCCTCCGGGTGGAGGTGCGCGTAAGAGGCGTAGAGGACCGCGCGGTGCCCGGCACCAACGATGGCAGCGGTGAGCGGAGTGGGCGGCATGGGTACCTCCGGGTGAGGGTGGCTTATCGCCGGCATGATACGGGCCGGGCGCGGCCGGGGCAAGTGGGGGCGGGAGGGGGGCGCCCAACCTGCGGCATGGCGCAGCCTGCGACGATGCGGCTCTTCTTTTAGTCTGAACGGGGGAGGTTCCTCTTCTGGTGGGAAGGCGCCTCGGGGGGAAGGCCATCTAGTTGGCCTCCCAAGAGGCGAGTGGGTTACCTCGCTATGCCCACTCGCGTGGACTCTTTGGCTCTAGTCGCTCTATATTCCCTAACTAGTAGTGTATCGCGGCAATAATGTGCTACAATGGCATTATGGGGATCACATCAAGCCCAGTACATTCGGGGCCGGGCCGCCCCCAGGCCCCACCCCCTGCCCTTACCGCTAGTGACTGCGAACCGCGTACGGAGTCGGTCGTTCCCTGCAGACCCCGCGTGGTCCGTGCCCACGCAGTAAGGGGTTCCCATGCGCAGCGTACAACGTGCGGTCACCATCATCCTAGCGGCCGCCGTGCTGAGCGGGTGCCTGCCTCCCCAGGTGCCGTCCCCCACCGCAGACGCGCGATCCGCGGCGGGGCAGGAGGCGCCGGGCTACCCCGTGCCGGTGATCACTCCGCCGCCCTCGCCGGAGGGCTGGCCGACGCCTGTTCCTCCCACGCCCACGGTCACGCCCGAGCCGTACATCCAGACGGCGGAGGCGATCATGGCCCTGCCGACCTGGACGCCGCTGCCGACGGCGACGGCGACACCGGAGCCCACGCCCGTGCCCACGCTCGGGGGGAGCTGGAGTGTGGCGCTCCTGTCGGGGAGGGACGAACGGTCGGGCTACCCGGCGATTCTACGACTGATGGTCGATGATAGCGGGGAACCGCACGGGGAGCGCACGTTCCTCGACACCGGGTTCCTGGCCATGGCGCGCACGGCGATCATCGGCATGCGTCCTTCTCCGGACGGCCGGCGGGTGCTCGTCACCACGGCGTATGGCGAGGGGAGCGCCGCATGGGTGCTCGACGTGGCCTCCGGTCAGTTCAGCCACGGGATACTCTATCCCTACGGTGACTGGTGGCCCGTGGCCTGGCATCCAGACGGTGAGAGGGTGCTGGCCACGAGCGGTTTCTCGTTGGAGACCATGAGGGTAGCGCTTCTGGACGTGCGCACGGACGCGCTGGAGGCGGTGGCGATGCCGTGGCAGAGCGGCGCACCGCCGCAAGAGGGTCAGGTGTGGCAGCTTGACTCGGCATCCTTCTCGCCAGGCGGGGACCAGGTGGCCCTGGTGCTCACCGATGGTGCCGGACGGACGAACTGGAGCGAGGTATGGGTATGCGGTCTGCACGGGGACTGCAGGCTTCTGGACGCGCGGGATAGCCACGTGAGCCATGTGTCCTGGTCACCACGTGGCGAGTGGATCGCCGTCCGTCAGGAGACACCGGTGCAACCGTACGACGGAGACTACTGGGTCGGCGAGCTATGGCTGCTGCGCCCAGACGGCAGTGAGCGCCTGCAGGTGGGGCCGACGCCGGTTGGGATAGGCGATTCCTACGCCTGGGCGCCGCAGTGGAGCCACTCGGGAGAGCTACTGGCCTATTTTGGCGGTGCGAAGCCTACACAAGCGGGGCAGAGAGAGGCGAGCATCGAGATCTGGGACTCGGCCACGGGGAGCACGCGCACGCTCGTGCCGCAGGGCGAGGGTGGGGTGCATGGGCTGATCTGGGCGCCCGATGACCAGTCGCTGTGGTACATGGCTGCCCCGGCGGGGGAAGAGTCCTTGGGGCAGGTCTACCGGGTCGGGGTCGACAGCGGCGAGGTCACGGCCGCAGCCGTCGGGTTGCTGGGTGACACACTGGGCCTTCGGCAGAGCATCCGTTCGCAGGTGCTCTGGCTGGCGGCGCACTAGGCGGTCAGGGCGGCGTACCACCGCGAACAGGAAGCGTGCAGCATTCGCCTCGCTCTTGGCACAGCGGGAAGCTCCGAGGCGCAGTGTCCTGTGCTGTATGGGCGGCCACAACGCGGTACGGCCGCCTCAGCAGTGAGACCGTTTCCGTGGGGCAGCCAGTGAGCCGCGGGCTGGCGCGTTTGCCCTGCCCTCACCGCCAGTGATTGCGAACCGCGTGCGGAGTCGTTCGTGCCCGCCGGGCGCCGCGTGGTGCGTCCCCACGCAGTAAGGGGTTCCCATGCGCAGCGTAGAACACACGCTCTATGTCGTCCTGGTGGCCGTTGCGCTGAGCGGGTGCCTCGCTCGCCAGGGAGCACCCGCCCCGAGCGCGCCGCCTGCGGCCGGGCAGGAGGTGGCTGGCTCCCCCGCCCCGCCGACGGGGGAGACCCCGCCCGTTTCCCCCACTCTCCCTCCGGACTTTCAGGCCGTGGTGGTGCCGCTCCTCACCCAAGAGGCCTCCTGGACGCCGACCCCCACCCCCACGTCGCCGCCCTCGACGGCCATGCCGACGCTGCTCCCGCACCTTGGGGAGGGGAGCTATGTGGCGGTGTACACGGCGGTCCGGGAGGATGGTTCCGTGCAACTGATGCGCGCGGAGGTCGATGCGGCGGGGCGCGTGGTGGGGCCGCAGTACCCGGCCGGCCCGCTCTGGGGGGCCCGTTATCAGCTGGAGGGTCTCTACCCCTCGCCCGATGGTCGCCTCGTGGCCGTGGCCTGGGTCTACGGCAATGGCGGGCAGGTGGGGCTGCTGCGCGCCAGCGACGGAGAGTTCCGCCGGGATGTGGGGCCGGGGATGGTCTCCTTCTTGGGCTGGTCACCGGACGGCGCCCAGTTCCTGGCCTGCCGTAACGGGGCCAGCGCGTACCAGCTGTACCTGGTGGAGGCCGCTACCGGCGAGTACCGCGAGGTCGACGTGCCGCAGCAGGGCCAGGGGCAGGAGGGTCCCGTGTACGCGGCGGCCTTGTCGCCGGATGGGCGGGCTGTCGTGGTGGCGCAGACGCTCAACCTCCCCCGTGGGACGGAGGTGTGGCGGGTCCCGCTGGACGCTGGCTCCGAGCCGGCCCTGCTGTACGCCGTGCGCAGCCAGCAGATCTCACACCTATCCTTTTCGCCCGATGGCACGCGCATCGCCTTCGTACAGTGGGATCCGGCGACCCAGCCGCGCCTCTTTGCGGATGCGCAGTTGTGGCTCATGGGCGCCGGCGGTGACGGGCCACATCCCGTGGCCCGGACGGTCTCCGCGCCGTACGGCGCGCAGCCGCTCGCGCCGGCCTGGTCACCGGACGGGCGCTCGCTCCTGTTCCTGGTGCCGGAGGGGGAGGACCTCGGGCAGGCCTGGCCCGAGCTACACACCGACCTCTACCGCCTTGATGTGGCCAGCGAGGAGGCGACCCCTGTGACGGCGCTGGCCGCAAGCAGCGTGCTGGGGCCAGGCTGGGCCCCCGACGGCCAGACCATCACCCTGCTGGGCAGTTCCCGCCCAGCAGGCGAGTTCGCGGCCTTTACCGTAGACGCGCAGACGCTGGAGATCGTGCCTGTGGATCACCTGGCCGTTGACTTTGGTGGTTCGTCGTACGGTCCGCTGGGGGTGTGGCTGCGCGTCGCGCGCTGACGGAGGCATGGCACGCGCAGGGGCCGCCAGGCGCAGTGCAGGGCGGGCGGGTTACCCGTGAGCCCGCGGGGCCAAGGACGCCGCGTGGTGCGTCCCCACGCAGTAAGGAGTTCCCATGCGCAGCGTACAACGCTTGCTCTACGCCGCCCTCGTGTCCGTTGCGCTGCTGGCCGCGGCGCAGAGCGGGTGCCTCGCTCGCCAGGGGCCATCCCCAGCCGGGGATGCGCCACCTGCGGCGGGGCAGGAGGTGGCTGGCTACCCGGCGCCGCCGCAGGCCACGCCGGACCCCTCGCCCGAGGGCGGAGAGCCACGGCCCTATCCGGCGCCGAGCGAGGCCAGCCCGCCCGGCGGTCCCGTCACGGTAGCGCCCACTGACGAACCGCTGCCCACAGAGACTCCCTTCTGGAACTGGCCCACGCCGGTACGGCCCGAGGGGCCTGCCACGGCGGCCTGGCCGGTGCGCGGGCCGGCGCCCAGCCCGCAGGGCGCGCTCTGGACGTTCGTGCAGGCCGGATCCGGGCGCTCCTTACAGCGCCTCACGGTCAGCGCCGAGGCGAGCGTGACGGGGGTGGAGGACCTCGCCTCGCCGGTGCCGCCCTCCCTGTGGGAAGGGCCCGTGCCCGGGCGCAGCAGCCCCGTCTTTGTGTATGCGTCGCCGGGCGGGCGGTACCTTGCGCTGGCCAGCCCGGACATGGAGTCCGACTTGGTCTACGTGGTCGAGTTAGCCACTGGCGAGGCACGCCAACTGGAGACCGTGTTCCAGTTCGGCGATCTGCGCTGGGCGGAAACGTTCTTTGGCGCGTGGCATCCCGATGCCAGACACGTCTACCTGGCTGATCAGGAATACGGCATGGTCTTTCTCATCGACGTCTTGGGTGAAGAGCCGCGGCAGTACGTCTCTGAGGCGTTGGCCCGCGGGGGCCTGGCCATCACGCCTGACGGGCAACTCTTGGCCTACGCGACCCTGCCTCTCGGGCAGAGCACCTGGACGCTGTGGTTCTCCGCGGCGGACGGGGCCGCTGCCCGCCCGGTATTGGAGGACGCGGACAGCATCTCGGTGGTATCCTGGTCGCCGGACGGCACGCGGCTGCTCCTCTCGCGGGGCGGGCAGCTGTGGCTTGTCGATCGCGACGGCGGGAACCTGCGCTCCCTGGGCGTGTCGCACACCGGCGCCTGGGGGCTGCCCGGGCCGCAGTGGTCGCCAGATGGCGGGCTGATCGCCCACGCCGAGGAGGCGCGCCCGCCCGAGAAGCGGGAGGGCGAGTTCGGCCCGGGCATGGAGTTCCAGTACGCCAGCACGTACCTGGTCGACACCCGCACGGGGGAGCGGCGGCCGCTCGCAGAGCGGGATGCGGTGGGGGATCTCTATCCGGCCTGGTCGCCGGATGGCAGCCAGGTGGCCTTCCTCTCCGGGCGGAGCGGAGCGGTCGAGGTGTGGATGGTGGCCGCCCAGGGCGGCGAGGCGCGGCAGATCACCACTGGGGGGCGGGGCCACGCCCTTCTGGCCTGGGCGCCCATCCAGACGGGGCAGTAGTCAGCCGGTGCGGGCTCACGCGAGCCTTTCGGGGGATGGACCATCATGATTGAGCCGAGCGCGGGCGGCTTCCCGACGCCCTACGCGGACCTGAACGCCGTCCTGGAGGCGCTGGTGGCCCGGCAGAGGGGCATTCTCGACGGTACTCTGGTGGGCGTCTACCTGCAGGGCTCCTTCGCCACCGGCGGGTGCGATCGCGACTCCGACGTCGACTGGGTGGCCGTGACGCGCCGCGACCTCAACGATGGCGAGGTCGCGCGCCTGCAGGCCATGCACGGGCAGCTGTACGGGCTAGAGTCAGGCTGGGCGCAGCACCTGGAGGGGTCGTACTTTCCCGCGGGGGTCCTGCGCCCCTGGGCGAGGGCCGGGGAGCCGCTCTGGTACCTGGATAACGGCGCCACGGCTCTGGAGCGCTCCGCGCACGACAACAGCGTCGTCGTCCGCTGGGTGCTGCGGGAGGATGGGATCGCCCTGTGCGGCCCGGCCGCCGCCACGCTCATCGACCCCATCCCGCCGGCGGCACTCAGCGCCGAGGTGCGCGCCACCATGAGGGAGTGGGGCGCCGCGCTCCTGGCTGAGCCGGCGGCCCTGGACAATCGCTGGTACCAGCCCTTCGCCGTGCTCTCCTACTGCCGGATGCTGCACACCCTGGCCACGGGACGGGTCGGCTCCAAGCCCGAGGCGGCGCGTTGGGCCGCGGGGGCGCTCGACGGCCGTTGGGCGGGCCTGATCGCCCGCGCCTGGGGGGAACGGACGGACCAGTACGGCAAGGTGCGCCAGAAGGCCGATCCGGGCGACCTCGGCCTGACGGTGGAGTTCATCCGCTACGCGCTGGGGGAGGGGTTGCGCCTCGTAGATGGAGGCGGCTAGCGCTTGCGGAGGCGGGCGGCAAACCACAGGGGGGAGAGCCGACGCTCACCCCCCTGTGGTGGTTGGTTTCCCGCGCTGGCCCTTCTTCTTCACCTTGGCCAGAGCAAGGAACTGCTCGTATGTGAGCCCCGCCTGCTCCAGGATGGAGTCAAACGTACCCTTGGGTACCTCGGGCTTGTCGCACACTACGATCACTACCCGATGGCTTCCGTCAGGCCTTTGCTTGGTCCAGGCCTGATGGCTGCCCCTGCTCCTGCCGCGTGGGGTAAAACCTCCCCGGCGGAGTGCCGCCTCTATCTCGGCACTGGAGAAGAGGCGCGCCCGGGTCATCCCTACACCGCCAGCGGGATCACCTGCGAGACGACGGTATGGTCTGGGAGGCAGGGTACGCGCTGGCTGGCGATGCCGCCCCTGTGCATGACCACGCCCAACCGCTCCAGCGCCTCGGCGCACTCGCCGAGCTCCTCAAGGGTATTCAGGAACAGCAGAGTTGCGTCGTTGAGGTTGGCGAGCGCCTCGTCCTCCGTGTCGCCGAAACTCGAAGTACCAAGGTCCACGCACTTGGCGACATAGTGCGGTCCTTCACGGTGCACCGTGAGAGTAACCACGATATAGCTATCCATGGCGGTTCCCTCTACACCCCCATCCGCACAGAGGCTGTGCACACATTGTACGCGCATTGTGCGCACCGTGCACGTATCGCATCCTGCGGGGATGGGGGTGCGTATGCCATACCGTCCCGCGGCTGGCCCGCCCGCGCACCTGGCCCTGAAACGAGAAGAAGGCCGGCTTATGCCGGCCTTCTGTTCTGCCCGTCCAGAGGCGACGATGGGATTTGAACCCATGGTGAAGGTTTTGCAGACCTCTGCCTTGCCACTTGGCTACGTCGCCACGCCTGAAATAGCGAGGAGCGGAAGACGAGATTCGAACTCGCGACCATCTCCTTGGCAAGGAGATGCTCTACCACTGAGCCACTTCCGCTCGCTGGCGGCCCTGCTAGGCCGCCGAGGTGCCGAAGCCCACACTTGAACTGGGGACACCTTGATTTTCAGTCAAGTGCTCTACCATCTGAG
>JAAZBY010000097.1 GCA_012513595.1 Chloroflexota bacterium | reverse complement strand
GTGCCTGGTGCGGGCGCCACCGACAGGGTGCCCAGGGGGGACAGGTCTCCAGACCCAGTCTCTAGATTACTGCCAAGAATGCGGTGCGTCAAATGGGGCGCACCCCCTCCGACGCACCGCACGTTGCCCACATCAAACGCGTTGGGCCGCCTACGACCCCAGCTTGAACCGGAATACCGTGACGGAGGCCGGGTCGAACGCCCAGACCAGCTGCTTCACGCCTGCCGGCGCGGCGCGGTCGACCGGAACGACCGCCTCGGGGGCGTCAAAGGTGTTGTGCGCGTGGATGTCCGCGTTCGACAACACGCGGGCCGAGGTCAGCGTCGCGCAGGCCTCGGGAAAGTCGACGGCGGCCTCCAGCGTCTCGGTGGCGCTCGAGTTCACCACGCTGAGCGTCAAGACCCCGTCACGCACCGAGGCCGACCCGCTGAGGGCGGGCAGGGTCTTCTCTTCGCCGGCGGGTGAGAAGGCGATCTCCGGCCCGTCGAAGCGCGTCAGCACGCTCGTGGCGCCCTGGTGGTGCTTGTACATCTCATAGACGTGGTAGGTCGGCGTGGTGACCATGCGCTTGTCATCCGCCAGCACCATGGCTTGCAGGACGTTGATCGTCTGGGCGATGTTGGACATGACCACCTTGTCTGCGTGGCGGTTGAAAATGTCCAACGACGCGGCCGCGACCACCGCGTCGCGCATGGTGTTCTGCTGCCAGAGGTGGCGCGGGTTGTACCCGGGCGTGGGCCTGTGCCAGGTGCCCCACTCATCGATGATCAGGCCGATCTTGCGCTCCGGGTCAAAGCCGTCGAGGATGCCGCGCTGCTGTCTGATCAGCGTCTCGACGCCCATGGCCCGCTCGATGAGCGTGTACCACTCGTCGACGGTGTACTCGGTGGCGGTGCCGGCCGTGCCGCAGTAATAGTGTGCGGCAAAACCGTGCATGCGCGGCCCGCGGCGGCCGGCGTAGAGCCTGCTGAGGAGGCGCCGCGTCCAGTCGGCATTGTTGCCGTTCGGCCCGCAGGCGATCAGGAAGAGCTCTGTGCCGCTGATGTCGTGCAAGTAGGTGGCGTAGCGCATGTACTCGGCGCCGTACTCTTCCGGGGTCATGTTTCCGCCGCAGCCCCAGTTCTCATTGCCGACGCCCCAGTACCGGACATTGAACGGCTCTGGCGAGCCGTTGGCGGCCCGACGGCGGGCCAGGGTGCTGTCACCGGCAAAGTTGGCGTACTCGAGCCAGGAGCGCAGCTCGTACGGGGAGCCACTCCCGACGTTGCCGCAGATGTAGGGCGCTGCGCCGATTAGGCGGCAGAGCTGGATGAACTCGTGGGTGCCGAACTCGTTGGTCTCGATGTCCTCGCCCCACCACATGTTGACGGTGCGCGGGCGGCTTTCCCGCGGCCCCACGCCGTCCTCCCAATGGTAGTCGTCGGCAAAGCAGCCGCCCGGCCAGCGCAGGACGGGGGGCGCGATCTTGCGCAGGGCCTCGACCACGTCCTTGCGGATGCCGCCGATGTTCGGGACGGAGGAGCCCTCGCCGACCCAGATGCCCGGGTAGATGCAGGCACCCAGGTGCTCGGCAAAGTGGCCATACACGTTAGGATCGATCCGCGCGATGGGCGTCTGAGCCAGTACGGTGATACGGTTCTTGCTCATGTCTACTCCTTTGTGGAACTTGTCGCACCCCATGGTGCTTTTCCCATGCGGACGTGGCACAGTACAAGAACTTGGCGCCCAAAAGGGCAGCGCGCACGCGACTAGTCGGTATAGCCCGGAATCCGCTGCAGCGGCAGAGACCAACCGGCATCTTGCACCAGGAGCCCGGCGTCGGGGTCGGGGCCGGCGGGCTCTGGCGGCGCGCCAAAGGTGCGCCAACCCTCGCCATCGAGCGGCTCCTCATAGCCTTGCTCGCGCAGATGGCCGATGAGGCCGCCGCGCATGGCTTCCACCTCTCCGTGGCAGAACGACAGCCCGGCCCGGTTACGCGTCTCGGCGGGATCGTCCTGGCGATCAAAGTAGAACTCGCGCCGGTCGGGCGCCGAGTACAGGTACTTGGCGTGCCTGTTGGCGACCATGTACAGGCCGCGCCCGCGCCGCTGGTACTGGGCGTACACGGCGCGGTCGGCCAGGCTGGCCTGCTGGGCCAGAGCGGACAGGTCCAGGCCGTCGAGGTCCGCGCCGGCGGGGCGCACACCCGCGGCGGCCAGCGCCGTCGGCATGACGTCGACCAGGCTGGCGGCCGCGCCGCAAGAGGTGCCCGCAGCAAAACGCCCGGGGAGCCGGGCGATCAGCGGGATGCGGGCCGCCGAGTCCAGCATCGAGCGCTTGCCAAAGCAGTTATAGTCGCCCAGGAACTCCCCGTGGTCTGAGGTGAAGAGGATCAGCGTATAATCCAGCTGGCCCGCCTCCTCGAGCGCCGCGAGGAGGCGCCCCACCTGGTAATCGATGAAGGAGATGCAGGCGTAATAGTGGGCCTTCATGACCCGCAGGAGGTTGTCATCCACGCCGTCGTCGCGGTACTTGTAGCGGTTCTGGCGGCGGTTCTCGTAGGTCCACAGTGCTTCAGAGTGGGGCGGCCGCTTGGGCAGCGGCATCAGCGGGCCGCGGTATAGCTTGTTCCAGGGCGTCGGCGGCGAGAAGGGCGGGTGCGGATGGATAAAGCTGGAGAACAGGAAGAAGGGCCGCCCCGCCGCCTCCCGAGCCTGCTGCCGGAGAAAGGCCACCGAACGATCCCCCACCCACTGCGTGGCGTGCAGCCTGGCCGGCACCTGGGCCACCTGGGGGATGTAGTACATCTCCCCGCGGGGGCCCATCGGGTCCAGCACGTGGTCATACCCGTTGCCCCGCAAGAACTGGACATAATCATCATCGTCGACGCTCTGGAGCAGCTCCTCCTGGCGCTCGCGGGTCTGAAAGCCGCGTAGGGCCTGCGCGTCGGGCGTGAAATGCATCTTGCCGACGCCGTGCGTGCGGTAACCCGCCCCCGACAGCACGTCCATCAGCGAGGGCCTGTCTGCCGGCATGGCGTCGCCGTTGTCGGCGCAGCCGGTGTTGTGGGGGTACTGCCCGTAGACCAACGAGCAGCGCGCCGAGACGCACACCGGCGACGCGGTGAAGGCGTTCGAAAAGTGAACGCCCTCGCGCACGAGGCGATCGAGGTGCGGCGTGCGGATGACCGGATTGCCGGTCGCGTGGATCGTGTCCCAGCGCTGCTGGTCGGTCAAGAGGAGCAGGATGTTCGGTTGGCGCACGTGGCTCCTTCGTCGAGGATACTGATGCCAAAGACCCCGTATGGCTGCCCCCGTCAGGTCAGGCGCAGGGTCAGGATCTCCTTGGGCCGCAGGGTCACGCGCACCTCACCGCCTGAGAAGGCACGTCGCTCTCCCAGCGGGTTGCTCTCCAGGTCGACCGGCTGGCAGGCGGTAAAGGCCCCTCCGTCACGGGCCATCCGGCCAAGGCGCAACTCGCCGTCCGCTGGCCGCGTGGTCGGGTTATAGAGGCGCACCTCCAGCGCGGCGCCCACGCGCCGGGCCGAGGAGAGGACCAGGTCCCCAGTGACCTGCAGGAAGGAGGCCTCGGCCGCCAGGGCCCGTGGCGCCGCGTACAGGTCCAGGTCGGCCGGGCGCAGCTGCACGTTGCGCAGCCCCGCGGCCAGGCCCTGGCCGTAGAGCGAGAGGCGCACCGCGTCCGGCTCGCCGGCCAGCGGCGCGATCCAGTAGCGGAAGGTCCACTCGCCGGGCAACTGCCCCTCGGGCTGGCTGTCGGTCATCACGGTACGGCGCGTGGCGCGCAGGAGCGTCAGGGCCACGGGGCGGTCCGGCACGTCGCGCACGGCTGACTCCAGCAGTCCCTCGCTGATGATGGCCAGGCCGCGCCCCTGGGCGCTCACCGCCGTCCAGGTCTGCTGCGGCTTGGTCTCCACCTCCAGCTCGCGGTAGAGGTGGTTATCGGCGCGCAGGGCGATGGGGCGGCGGACCACGTCATAGATGCTGTCGGCCAGGTAGGTCTCCGCGGAAGCGCCGCTGGGGAACAGCACGCGCAGGCGGTGGTCGCGGGCGGCGTTGTGCACCGTGGTGACGACCTCGACGCGGTCACCCCCCGGCCGCAGGCTCACGAGGCTGTCGATCACCAGCGGGGTGAACTCCTCGGAGCGACGCATCGCGCGAAAGTCGAACTCGGCCGGGACGTGCATGGTCGTCCGCACGCGGAAGGTGGTCAAGAGCGGCCCGTTGTGGACGAGGGCGATCTCGGCGTGTGCACCGGTGGAGGTGAAACACTGGTCGTTGATGGCCACGCCGTGGTACCAGCCATCGCCGATGTCGGCAACGTCCTCAAAGGTGAGCAGGCGACGGTAACCGTGGCCGGTGCGCAGGTCAGCAATGGCCAGGGTGCCGTTTGGCTCGATCGTCACGCCGATGGACTCGTTGGCCATCGAGCACTCGCTGGTGGCGAGGCCCTTGGCCTCCGGATGCCTGGTGGGCAGGGCAACCTCGGCCGTCCCGATGCGGTGGGTCTCACCGCGCTTTACCGTGAGCGTCGTGTAGCCCATCGCCGGGACGCGCAGACGCAGGCTGACCTCGACGTCGTTGGTGCGGTACGCTTCGGGGAACTTGACCGCGCGGATGCGCGTCTTGGCGCGGCCCATGGCCTGCCCGAGGCGCTGGTAGGCCACCTCTTGGCCGTCGGCGCCGAACACACGGAAGGCCGGCTTGGGCTCAAAGCCAAAGAACTCGTTGAAGGTGGG
>JAAZBY010000096.1 GCA_012513595.1 Chloroflexota bacterium | reverse complement strand
TACGGCCGGGCGGGGATAACTCAAGCGCACGGCGCGCGGGGAGAGGCGTTTCCCCCGCGGGCGGGGTCGCGGGTATACTGGGCACCCATCCGTGAGAGGCAGCCTCAGGAGGAGCGCCATGGTGCACGCCCTGCCCCCCGCCGACGGCTACCGGGGCATCTGGTACTACAACCAGCCCTCGGGCGACGAGTACGTCTACAAGTACAGTGGCGGGTTCGCCACCTACCCGCAGCAACACGTGCCCATTGCCCACTACCGGCCGGAGGTGCACAGGACCTTCTTCGTCTATGGCGGGGTGGCCGAGGGGACGGGCGAGCTCCTGCACATGGTCTCTTACTATGACCACGCCTCGGGGACCGTCCCGCGGCCGCGCATCCTGCTGAACAAGCACACCGACGACGCCCACGACAACCCCACCCTGTCCATCGACGCGGAGGGGTACCTGTGGGTCTTTTCCAATGCCCACGGCACCTCGCGCCCCTCGTACATCCATCGCTCGGCCCGGCCGTACGACATCACGGCGTTTGAGCGCGTGGCGGAGAGCAACTTTTCCTACGGGCAGCCTTGGCACATCGCCGGGCAGGGGTTCCTGTTCCTGCACACGCGCTACGCTCCGGGGCGGTACCTCCACTGGATGACCAGCCCCGACGGCACCACCTGGAGCGCTCCCCAACTTTTGGCGGGCGTCTGCGAGGGGCATTACCAGGTCTCCTGGCAGGATGGCCAGCGGGTGGGCACCGCGTTCAACTACCATCCCGACGACGCCGAGGTGAACGGGCTGAACGCGCGCACGAATCTCTACTATGTCGAGACCCGCGACCTGGGCAACACCTGGATGACGGCCGCGGGGCGCCCCGTGACGCCCCCGATCTTGAACGTCTTGAACGAGGCGCTGGTGCACGACTATCGCGCCGAGGGGTTGCTCGTCTACCTGAAGGACATCGCTTTCGACACCCTGGGGCACCCGGTGATCCTGTTCATCACCAGCAAGGGGTACCGCTCGGGGCCGGCCAACGATCCGCGCACCTGGACCACGGCACGCTGGACGGGCAGCGAGTGGGCCGTGCGCCCGGTGACGACGTCCGACAACAACTATGACTATGGGCCGTTGTACATCGAGCCCGACGGCCTCTGGCGTATCATCGCGCCGACCGAGCCGGGCCCGCAGCGCTACAACCCCGGCGGTGAGGTCGCCATGTGGACCAGCCGCGACCAGGGCGAGGCCTGGTCGCGCATCAAGCAGCTGACCACCCGCAGCGCCTACAATCACACCTACATGCGCAAGCCCGTGAACGCGCATCCCGATTTCTACGCCCTGTGGGCCGACGGGCACGCCCGCCAGCCCTCCGAGTCGCACCTGTACTTTACTGACCGGGATGGGAGCCACGTGTGGCGGCTGCCCCGCGTTATGCCCGGCGAGGTGGCCCGGCCCGACGTGGCCTGGTAGGCGCGGCGGCCGGCCCGCATCCGCCGCATGGTTCGATCGCTTTCGCGCCGAGTTGGCGCCCAGTCTAGTGAGGAACGGAGTCTCTTGAGAACGCGAGCAATCCTTTGGGACATGGACGGCGTCCTGGCCGATACTGGCGAGGCGCACTTTGTGGCCTGGCAGCGCATGTTCGCCGAGCAGGGCTTTACGCTGACCCGCGAAGAGTTTGCCCACACCTTCGGCATGGCCAACCCCGCCATCCTGCGGCACTGGCTGGGGCCCGACCTGCCGCGCGAGCGGATTGACGCCCTGGCCGAGCGCAAGGAGGCCCTCTTCCGCGAGGGCGTCGCCGAGGTGCGGCCCCTCCCCGGCGTGTGCAAGTGGCTGGAGTGGGCCAAGGCCCACGGCATCCGCCAGGCAGTGGCCTCCTCGGGAGAGATGGCCAACATCGCCGCCATCGTGGCGGTGCTGGAGATCGGCAACTACTTTGACGCGCTCGTCTCTGGCGCGTTCCTGCCCAAGAGCAAGCCGGACCCCGCCGTGTTCCTGCAGGCGGCCGGGGCCCTGGGCGTGGCGCCGGAGGAGTGCCTGGTGATCGAAGACGGCGTCGTCGGCGTCGAGGCGGCGGCGCGCGCCGGCATGCGCTGTCTGGCGCTCACCACCACGCACCCGGCCGAGCGGCTGGAGGGCGCCGACCTGGTGATCGAGTGCCTGGAGGACCTGAGCGAGGCGACCTTCGCAGGCCTTCTCGGCATCGCGTAGTGGGGCGGGCCCCAGCGCCCGCAGGAGGGGAACGGCACCATGGCAGACACGATGTCACCCCGGGAGCGCGTCTGGCGGGCCATTCGTCACCAGGAGGCGGACCGCGTGCCGCTCGACCTGGGCGGCTTTCAGACGGGCATCCACCGCCTGGCCTACCAGGAGCTGCTGGGCTACCTGGGCATCGAGGACACGGTGCGCATCCTCGACCCGGTCCAGCAGCTGGCCGTGCCCTGCGAAGAGGTCCTGCAGCGGCTGCGGGTGGACACGCGTTACCTGGTGGCACACGGGCCGCAGGGCTTCCGCGCCGACATTGTCCGCCGGGAGAGCGGCGGCAGGGTCTGGCACGACCTGTGCGACGAGTGGGGCGTGGTCTGGTCGATGCCCGAGGACCAGGGCCTGTACATGGACATCACCCACCATCCCCTGGCTAGCGCCACCCTTGCTGATCTGGACCGCTACCCCTTCCCCGACGGGGGCGATCCGACGCGCTTCACAGGCCTGCGCGACGAGGCCCTGGCCCTGCGCAGCACGCCGTACGCCATCTGCACCGGCATCGGCGGGGTGGTGTACGAGATCTGTTGGTACCTGCGCGGCCTGGAGCGCTGGTTCCTGGACATGATCGAGAACCCGGCCTTCTGTGAGGCGCTCCTCGAGCGCACCCTGGCCTACTGGCTCGCGTTCTACACCGGCTTCCTCGGCGCCGTGGGCGACCTGGTTGACGTGGTCATGATCGGGGATGACCTGGCCGGCCAGGGCGGGCCGCTCTTTTCGCCCCGCTTTTACTGGAAGGCCGTCAAGCCGCGGCAGGCGCGGCTGGTGCGGCACATCAAATCGCTGACCGAGGCCAAGGTCTGGTACCACACCTGCGGGGCCTGCGCCGAGTACCTGCCCGACCTGATCGAGAACGGCGTGGACATCGTCAACCCGGTGCAGATCAGCGCGCGGGGGATGGACCCGGCGGCGCTCAAGGCGCGCTACGGGCGGGAGCTGGTCTTCTGGGGCGGGGGGATCGATGCGCAGCACGTCCTGCCCTTCGCCAGCCCTGCGGAGGTACGCGCCGAGGTCTGCCGGAACGTGGCGGCCTTTCGCCCGGGCGGGGGGTACGTGTTCAACAACGTGCACAACATCCAGGCCGGCGTGCCGCCGCGGAACGTGGTGGCCATGTACGACGCGGCCTACGAGTGCGGGCGGTACGGGTAGGGAAGGCGCGTGGCAGCACCCTGAGTAAGATGTCCCGCCTTGGCTGGGCGCTCCCGCTCGTCCTGCGCCCTACGGGCCGGGCGGGGACCCTCTGGCGCGACACAGACGAGGGGGTGCGTCCTCTCCGGACGCACCCCCTCGTAGGTTTCTCCGTCTGTCGCCTACGCCAGCCAGAGCAGATGCACCAAGTTCCCGGCGGGGTCCGGCTCGGTCAGGTACACGCTCTTGGTGGTCGGCTTGACGTTCGGCGTGCCGTAGGCGATCCCCTTGGCGTCGAGGTCGGCCAGCGCCGCCTCAAAATCGCTTACCCGCACCGCCACGTGGCAGCGCACCTCGGGCTGCGACTTCATCACCTCGACGCGCCCGGCGCACGGGCCGCTCAGGAAGAACGACGAGTTCCCCTCGACCGACTTGAAGCCGAAGGCCTTCTCGTACCAGGCCGCCACGTCGGCGCCGCTGGCCTTCTCCGACGGGTAGAGGCCCACGTGCTCGATGCCGGTGTAGAGCGCCACGCCGCGCGCCTTGCGCACCCAGGCCAGGCACTGGCTGGCCTGCGCCGTCATGGCCGCCCAGTTCCCTTCCTTGACCCAGGCCGACCGCACCATGGCCGAGCCCATGCCGATGGCGGCCACGCCAGCGTCGAACCAGCCCTTGATGTTCTCCCAGGTGGCGTCCACGCCGCCGGTGACCATGATCTTGGTCCAGGGGGTCGGGGCGGTGATGGCCTTGACGAAGGAGGGCCCGCCCAGCTCGGCGCCGGGGAAGACCTTGCAGACCTCTACGCCCAGCTCCTCGGCCTGCGAGACCTCCGAGGCCGTGGCGCAGCCCGGGAAGTAGGGGATCTTGCGGCGGTTGCACAGCCGCGCCACTTCCGGGTTGGTCACCGAGCCGACGATAAAGTTGGCCCCCAGGTTGATGTACAGCCCGGCGGTCATCGGGTCGAGCACTGAGCCGATGCCGAGGATCACCGAGGGGTCGGCCTTCTCAAAGTGGACGATCAGCTCGCGAAAGACCTCAAAGGCCCGGTCGCCGCGGTTGGTGAACTCGATCACCTTGCAGCCGCCTGCCGAGAGGGCCGCGACGATCTGCTTGGAGGCCTCTACATCGGCGTTGTAAAAGAGGGGCACCAGGCCCAGCTCGTCGATCTTGTTCCAGACCTGCAACCGTGAAAAGCGTGCCATCGTTCCTTGCTCCTTGTGACGGGCGCGGCTAGCGGGAGACGCGACCCGACACGTCGCCGCCCATGATCTTTTTCACTTCGCTAACCGAGACGAGGTTGAAATCACCAAAGATGGTGTGCTTGAGCGCTGAGGCGGCCACGGCAAAGTTCAGCGCCGACTGCATGTCCGCGCCGTAGGTCCGCAGGCCGTAGATCAGCCCGCCCATGAACGAGTCTCCGCCGCCCACCCGGTCGACGATGTGGGTGATGTTGTACTCGGGGCCCATGTAGATCTTGCCGCCGTTCCAGAGGATCCCGGACCAGGTGTTGTGGCTGGCCGAGAGCGAGCCGCGCAGCGTGATCGCCACCGTCTTGAGGTTGGGAAAGCGCTCCACCAGCTTTTCACAGACGACGCGGTATTTGGCGGCGTCGACCTTGCCGGAGGTGACGTCGGTCTCGGGGGCGTGGATGTCGAACACCTTGGCGGCGTCTTCTTCGTTCCCGATGGCTACCTGACAGTACTTGACCAGATCGCTCATGACCTCGCCCGCGCCCTTGCCCCACTTCCACAGCTTGGCGCGATAGTTCAGGTCGCAGGAGACGGTCAGGCCCATCTCATTGGCCACCTGGGCGGCCTCCAGGCAGGCCTCGGCGGCGCCCTGCGAGATGGCCGGGGTGATGCCGGTCCAGTGGAACCAGCCGGCGCCCTCAAAGACCTTTTTCCAGTCGACCATGCCGGGCTTGATGGTGGCGATGGACGAGTTGGAGCGGTCATAGACGACCTTGCTGCTGCGCTGCACCGCACCCATCTCGAGGAAATAGATGCCGAGGCGCTCGCCGCCCCACACGATCTTGTCCACCCCAACGCCCTGGCCGCGCAG
>JAAZBY010000095.1 GCA_012513595.1 Chloroflexota bacterium | reverse complement strand
CTGGGCCTGGCGCAGTAGCCCCTTGACGATCGCGAGATGTGAGGCGTGCGCCTGTGGTTGCGGCGTGCGCAGCGCACGGTAGGGCTGCGCAATGCTCTCCTAGGGGGCTCGGCAGGGTGCGCGCCCGCCACCGTGACGCAAGAGGCCCCCGCCAGCGGGGGCCTCTCTGCATCTCGGCGTACCGGCGGCGCGCCTAGTCGAACGAGACCTCCCGCGCCGCCCGCGCATAGTAAGGGTTGCCCTCGGCCGGGCAGCGGGAGAGCGTCGCGCCGCCCGCCCGCCAGACGAGCAGCCCCGCCACCGCCCAACGCACGGCGATCAGCGCCAGGTACCCCGCGCCGCTCCCCTCGGCCAGCGTCGCCACCGGCAGGTAGTACGAGACGACGTTCCCGGCAGTGTGGATCAGCGTGGCCAGGAGCAGGCTCCCGCCGGTAGAGTTGACCACCCAGGTGTAAAAGAATGTCGCCCCGATGATGTCCAACAGGTACCAGGCCAGGGGGATGTGCACCGCGGCCGAGCCGGTGGCCGGCGCCAGCGCCATGGGCAGGTGCCAGGCGCCCCACATGATCCCCAGGATGAGGCTAGCCCCTGCCGCGCTGTAGCGCGCCTGGAGCGCCGGCAGCGCGTACCCCCGCCAGCCCAACTCCTCACCCACCAGGCTGACCGCCGTGAACCCCGCCACAAGGAGCGCGCCCCCCCAGGCCGCCAGCGGCCCCGTCGCCAGCGGCCCCGTCGCCAGCGGCCCGGCCGCCCCCGGCCCGGCCAGGGCCGGCAGCGTGCCCCCCGCGGCGAGGTGCGCCCCAAAGGCCGTCGCCAGCGGCCCCACCGCCCCCACCAGCGCCACGGCATACCAGCGCGCCCCCACCCGCCAGGCGAGCAGCCGGCCGGCCAGGTCGGCCACGGCAGCGCGGCCACCGTCCCGCGCGGTGAGGAGCAGCGCGGCAAGCGCCGGCCCCCAGCCGCCCAGGACGTAGAGCGCCCAGCCCGGCACATGGCGGGGCAGGTGCCCCAGCGAGGCCGCCGCCTCCGGCACGAGCGCCGCCCAAGAGATGCCGTAGGCGAGGAGCAGGAACACCAGCGCGCGATTGCCGCGCGCCGGCCGGGTAGCGGCCGCGCCTCGGGCGGCCTGGGGACGTGCGGTCTGGTCTGGCATCTCTCTCCTTACGGAACGTCACGCCGGCGAAAGCATCCGACGTTGCGAACCAAGTGGTCGACGGTTGGCCCCCGGCCCTCCGACGGGCTTCCCCAACCCTTCCCCAATCCTGTCAATCCTGGGAATCCTGTCCTTCTTCTATCCCCCCATGCCCGCAGAGGACTTGACACGCCTTGGCCGCCGGCTATACTGCCTCGCGTTGTGAGCAGGCAGCAGATGCTGACCTGGACACCCGATCTTTCACCAGGAGGCAAGGCCATGGCTTTCAAGATCACTGACGAGTGCATCGCCTGCGGGGCGTGCGAGTCCGAGTGCCCCAACGAGGCAATCTCTGAGGGCGACGATCAGTTCATCATCGACCCCGCCAAGTGCACCGAGTGCGTCGGCTTTTACGACACGCAGCAGTGCTACGACGTCTGCCCCGTCGAGGCGCCCGTCGCCGACCCCGACAACGAGGAGACGCACGACGAGCTGCTGGCCAAGTTCCGCCGGCTGCATCCCGGTCAGGAGCCTGCCTGATTTCCTCTCTTGCACAGAGAACGCCCCCGACCCACCCGCGGTCGGGGGCGTTGCCGTGTGCGGCGCCCGCCGGGCCCGTCCGGCCGCGCCTCTAGCGCGCCTGTGCCCCGTCCCGGCGCACTCCCGCCCCGGGCACCTTGGCCCACAGGCGGAAGGTATACGTGGCGTGGGCGGCGCCCAGGAGCGCCCAGGCCAGCGCGTTGGTCTCTCTGCTGGCCGGGAACAGCTCCGACGCGCCCGGCCAGAAGGCCATCATCCCCAGGCCCACCAGCCCGGCCGCGCCATACAGGTACACGCCCCAGCGGCGCAGGCCCCACAGCCCGATGGTGCTGGCCACGAACATCAGGAGCGGCAGCAGCCCGGCCGGCAACGGCATCCGGTAGAGATCCGCCGACGTGTCGCTCAACCCGGGCACCCCCACCAGGCGCGCTACAGATAGCAGGATGATCGGCACCACAAAGAGCCACACCCCCCAGCAGGCGGCCCAGATCAGCCGCGGGCGTCGCTCCTCCCTCTCTGGCACGTCCGACATCGCTCACTCTCCCGTCCGGGCGCTGCGCTCGCCTCAAGAGCCGGTGACGACGCGCACCCGCACAGTGCGCCCGGCCGGTTCCAGCGCGGCCAGCACCGCGCCATCCTCGGCGAGATAGGTGCCGCCCTCAAACTGCGCCTTCGAGGCCGCCCGCCGCAGCGGCTGCCCGTCGACGACGACGCCCCGCGGCTCCGCTTCGGTCGTGATGCGCAGCGTCAGCTCTCTGGGCTGCACCGGCAGGTCCAGCGCCACGGTGTCGCCGGCCACCTGCAGGGTGGCCATGGCCCGCGCCACCGTATAGGTG
>JAAZBY010000094.1 GCA_012513595.1 Chloroflexota bacterium | reverse complement strand
CATAGCTGAGGGACTGCAGGCCGCCGTCCACCGGCCACCACAGGGCGCGAAAGGCCAGGAAGGGCAGCAGGGCCACCACGAGTATGGCCAACCAGTGGGTGTATCGTCTGGAGCGAGCCGAGGGAGCGGTGTCGTGCGGCGGGGCGTATTGGGTAGGTTCCATGGGTAGAGGATAAGCGTTCGGGCGCTAGCGTCAAGTGCCCGGGGCGGCCGCCGCTACAGCCGGCGGAGGCGCGCCTCGAGCACTTTACGGCGCAGCAGAACGTCCAGATCGCCCCGCTCCTGGATGAGCCGCACGATCTCCGCGTCGTCGAGGGCCACTAGGCAGCGGTCGCCGCGCACCCCCGCTAGGCGCTCCGGCCGGTCGGAGCCCTGCCGCTCGCCCGAGGAGGTCACCAGGAAGGCCATGCGCAGGCCATGCGCCCCCAGCTTGCCCAGCGCCTCGGCCACCACGCGGCGGGGCGTCGCCGCGTGCACGTCGACCGGCTCGACGAGCACGGCCGGGTCCCAGGCACCCCAGTAGGCGCCGCCCTCCCGCTGGCCGTCGATGGCCAGGAGCACCCCCAGACGGCCGGCATCGGTGGTCACCCCCGAGTAGGCGGAAAAGGCCGGCACCAGGCCAAAGAGGGCCACGGCGAAGGCCTCCCAGGCCTGGCCGCGCGAGTAGACGCCCCCCGCCCCCAGCGCCGCCTGCCGCAGGCCCAAGAGCGGGGCATAGGGGTCCTCGCCCGGGGCGCCCTGGTCGGCGGCGGCGGCGCGCTCCGCCGGAACGTGCTGTTCGAGGTAGGGGCGCAGGGCGCGCTCATACAGAAGATTGCGCACCTGGCAGGGCTGCGTCGGCTTGAGCGCACCGATCATCTCCAGCGAGGCGAGCACCGGGTCATTGCGGCTGAAGGGGATCTGCTGCCCGGCCAGCAGGATGTCGCGCAGGCGCTGGCGGGCCAGCGGCAGCCGCTCGAGCTCACGGATCAGGTGGTGGATGTTGTCATCCTCGACAAGGATCTCCTCGGCGGCGGCCTCGATCTGCTCCGCCCCCAGGCGCTTGGCGTGGGCGTGCTCGAGCAGGGCGCACATGCGCATGGTCAGGTAGGGGTGCCCGCCCGTCAGGGCGTAGATGCGCCCAGGGGCCTCTTTGGGCACCGTAACACCCAGCTTGCGGAACAGGCCCACCAGCCGCGCCACGTCCTCCTCGGCCAGGTCCTGCAGGTAGACCTTCTCACAGATGTTCAGGGGTGAGTTGGTGCCATAGGTCAGGCCGTAGAGGTCGACCGCGCCGGAGAACACAAAGAGGTACTTGGCCAGTTCCGGGCGCGGGCCGCGCCCCTGGGTAAAGATGGTGCGCAAGGTGTTGAAAAAGGAGTCCGAAGCCTCGGGGCTCAGCGCGCCGACCTCATCCAGCAAGATCAGGATGCGCGGCACGCTCAGGGTGCGCGCCAAGTGTGAGAGGAACTCGGCAAAGCCCACCGCACTGCTCACGCGCCCGTTCACGCCTGCCAGCGCGTCTCCTCCGGGGGCGCCGCGCAGCGCCTCCACCACGCGAGAGGCCACCAGCCGGTAGCAATCGGCCGGCGGTTGCCCGCGCAACACCGACAGGTCGATGAAGACGCAGGGATAGGTCTCGCCAAGGAGGTCCATCAGGCGAAAGAGCAGCGTCGTCTTGCCCATCTGCCGCGCGGAGAGCACGGCGACGTACTGGGTGACGGAGGGCTGCAGCGCCAGGCGCAGGGCGCGGCGCAGCTCGGGCCGGTCGACGATGAGCTCCGCGTCGGCCGAGGCCAGGAGGGGGCCGCGCGTCTTGAACAGGTCACCCTGGGCGCCCCCGACGGGCGCTGACGGGGCCGGCCGGGCCCCGGCCGGCCCTTTGGCGGTGGCGGGCAGCTTGGCCGGCGCCGGCGCCCCCACCTCGCTGACGGACCAGAGCCGGCCGCTGGCCGAACGGAGAAACAGCACCGGCGCGCCCCAGGAAAGGGGATCGGTGCCGGTGGCGCTGGCCCCCATGCGCCCCTGGGCCACGCACTCGTCGATGGTGCGCCCCTGGGCCAGGGCGGAGTAAAAGTACTCACTGAAGCGGATGGCCGCGCGATCCTCGACGGGCCACTGCATGGCCACCACGGCCGGCACCTCGCGGCGCACCAGCGCCGGGCCAAGGCCCGCCCAGGCGCCCTGCGCCGTCTCACAGGCGTTCAGGACGACCAGGTTCACGCCGTAACGGCGCAACATGCGCGCCGCGTCGGGGGCTGCCAGCGGCGCCATGCCGCCCTGGCCGTCCTCGAGAAGCAGCAGGCCGCAGTTCAGGTTGCGGTCATAGCCGGCGTGGCCCACATAGTGCACCACGTCGGGCGCGTGCTCGACCAGGGCGCCGTGCAACCGGTCTTGGGTGACGTGCTCCACGAACACCATAGAGAGCTGCTGCTCAGCCGAGAGGCCGGCCACCGCCTCACGCAGGACGGTGAACTCGCGGCGCCAGTCGAGCTGGGCCTCCTCACGCGGAGAGGCCGAGACGGCCAGCACCTTCAGCCGAGCGCCGTGGCGCAGGGGGGGCGGCGGCGAGTAGAGGCGCATGTAGCGCACCACCGACACCAACGGGTCGAAGACAAAGAACTCGCCGCGGCGCGAGTCGTACAGGACCTCCCAGGGCAGCCGCGAGAGCTCCCAGGAGTCGATGTGCAGCCTCAGCCGCAGGCCCCGGCTGCGTTCGCGGGCCACCTGGTACGATTCGTACCACAGCGTGAGGCTCTGCTGCGAAAAGATGCTGACCGCCATGCGGCGGCCCAGGCGGGTGGCCATCTCCTCCGACATGGAGGTGAGCGACGCCACGGCGTCGATATCGACGTCGAGGCGGAAGGCGTAGCGGGCGCCCTCCCCGGCCGGGGACTGCAACACCTCGGCGATCCCCTCGCGCGTCTGGGGGTTCCACTCGCCGAGGCGCAGATCAAAACTGATATAGTCCATGGCCGTTGTGCTCCAGAGGGTACTGCGTGGTGCGCCGGCGGGGCGCGGAGTCTGCCCGCATTATAGGTTTCGCCGCCGCCGAGCGTCAACAGCCACGAGCACTCCCCCTGGCCTCGCCGTCACCCCTGGGAGGCGGGTCTGCCGCAGCCGGGCAGGCCTTCTTTTCGCTTTTACTGCGAATTCACGCCTGTTCGTTGGCCCTGCGCATGAAACGCGCTATAATGGGGCCGTACATAACGCCATCCACCCACTCCCGCCGTGCGCACCTGGCCCAGGGCCTGGCGGCCGGCCGGTACCATCCCAATGACAGGACGGCCTATGCATCGCGACGCCAAGCGACTGCGCGTCCTCGCCCTGATCGCGCTGATGCTCATGGTCATCGCGCCGCTGGCCCATGCCGACGATCGCGACCCCCGCGTCATCGAGGGCGAGGTGCTCCTGAGCGGCCCCCTGCCAGAGGCTCCCTCCGACAGTGGCCTCCTGGTGCAAGCCACCTCGCTGGCCGGCGCGCGCTATCGCTACGTGCTCACCGTCCTGAACGAGACGCCCTGGCCCATCCGCTCGCTGCGCCTCCTGGATCGCTACTTCCCGCCTGACCCGGCCGTGCCCGAGCAGACGGCCCAGTGGTTCCCGCGCACGCTGGAGCCGGGGCGCTCCGTCAGCACCGTGATCACGGTGCCCGGCGCTCCCCTCGCGGAGGCCTGCCATCAGCTAGAGATCTCGGTCGCCGACGGCCTGGGCACCATCCTGATGGACTGCAGCGCCCCCGGGGCCACCACCGTGTGGTTCGTGCCGATCAGCCCCGCTATGGCCGACTATCTCGCCCTGCCGCCGCTGACGCTTGACGCACCCGAGGGCCCCAGCAAGGTTGGCCTGCACGTGACGAGGAACTCCTCGCCGGCCATTATGGACTTTGTGCGGCAGGCCCAGCCGGCCGTGGTCGTCTCGGTCGAGGATTTCGGCCTCCTGACGGCCATCAAGGCCGCCTCCCCCGGGACCATCACCGTGGCCCGCCTGCTCGAGGCGGACCAGGCCATGACCGGTGACCCCGTGGAGCGGGCCCGCGCCTTTGTGGCGGAGCGACGCGCCACCTATCTGGCCAACCCGCAGGTCGACTTTTGGCTGGGCTGGAACGAGCCGGGCATCGACGGCCGCGCCGAGATGACCTGGTTCGCGGCCTTTGAGGCCGAGCGCGCGCAGCAGATGGCCACCCTGGGCAAGAAGGTGGCTATCGGGAACTTTTCCGTGGGCTCTCCGGAGCCGGACGAGTTCGAGCCCTTCATCGACGCCATCGCCGTGGCCCTCGAGAACGGCGGGGTGCTGGCGCTCCACGAGTATTCCGCCCCTACCATGCGCGATGGGATCGGCGCCGGGGTGCCGGGCGTCCCGCCGGATGACCAGTACGGCGCGCTGACCCTGCGCTACCGCATCTGGTACGACCATTACCTGCGGGCGCACGACCTGGTCATCCCCCTGATCATCACCGAGGCGGGCATCGACGGCGGCGTCCTGGCCAAGCAGGGGATCACCATGGGCGGCTGGCGCGACGCGCTCATCACCTCCCGCCCGGGCGGCAACACCGAATCGGCGACCCTTGCGTACCTCGAGCAGCTCTCCTGGTATGACGACGAACTGCGTCGCGACCCCTATGTGCTCGGCTTTGCGATTTTCAACGCCGGCGACGCGGACGGGGAGTGGGCCACCTACGACTTGACCGATATCCTGCCCGAACTCAGCTACCTGGCCCTCAGTAAGTAGGCCCTACTCGGCGACAGACACAAGACGCCGCCACCCCCGCGGGGGTGGCGGCGTTTGCGTTGGCCCGGCCCGCCGCGCCTAGGCCTGCCGGGCGCGCGGCCCGCGGCCGAGGCCCAGGCGGTCGCGCAGGGCGGTGCGCGTTACGTAAAGAAAGGCTTCGGCGACGATGCGCCGGCTCATCTTGGATTGCCCCACGCGGCGGTCCTCAAAGATGATCGGGAACTCGCGCACCCGCGCCCCCAACCGTTCGGCGTGGTACACCGCCCCCACCTGGAACCCGTAGCCCCGCAGCTGCACCTCCTCCCAGGGGATCCGCGCGAGGAGCGAGGCGCGGTAGCAGCGAAAGCCGCCGGTGCAGTCGTGCGTGGTCAGGCCCAGCATGGCCCGCGCAAAATGGTTGCCGCCCGCGCTGATAAAGCGGCGCAGCCAGCTCCAGTTGCGGGTGCCACCGCCCGGCACGTAGCGCGAGCCGAGCACCAGGTCGGCCGCGGCGATCTCCTGCAAGAAGGTGGGCAGGTAGCGCGGCTGATGCGAAAAGTCGGCGTCCATCTCCAGGACGTAGCCGTAGCCCCTCTCCAGCGCCCAGCGGAACCCCGCGATGTAGGCGGTGCCCAGCCCCTGCTTGCCGGGGCGGTGCAGGACGTGTACCTGGTCGTGCGCGGCAGCCAGGCCGTCGGCAATGGCGCCGGTGCCGTCCGGCGAGTTGTCGTCGATCACCAGGACGTCAAAACGCTCCGGCAGGGCCAGCACCTCGCCGACGATGGCGGGCAGGTTCTCCGCCTCGTTGTAGGTGGGGAGGACGATCAGCGGTCGAACGGTTTCCAATGCAGGGGCACCTCGTGTACTCGTCAGGCGTCCCGCCCCGCAGGGGGCGGGACGCCGTTTGCCGTTGGCTGTGGCCCGAGGCCCGGTGGCCCGTCAGCGCACCCAGCGGCCGGCCAGGTCCGCCAGAGCGGGGAAGGGCGCGTGCGGCTCGCCCTGGTACCAGTAGGCCACCGAGCAGATATCGTCGGTCAGCGGCTCGAACTTGTGGTTCAACCACCAGCCGAGGGCCTGCACGGTCACCCGCAGGTCCTGTTGGAAGCGGATCGGGTCCATCACGTGCCAGCGGTAGAGCCCGTGGCGGGGCACCTCGCCCTCTTTCTGGACCCAGAGCGGATAGCCGAGGAAGGGGGTCGAGAAGGTCTCACCGAAGCCCCAGGCCCCGCCGAAATAGTCCTCGGTGCCGGTGCCGCAGATGGTGGGGTACTCACCGTCCCCGTCCAGGTAGAACTTGACCTCGCCCTCGCCCCACCAGCCGTTGGAGAACTGGTTCCAGCCCAGCACCGTGCCGACATAGTGCCCCTGGCCGCGCACGCCGTCGAGGATGACATGCTCGGGGTACTCGCGCGTGGTCATGCTGCGGCGCCACTGGGCGTGAAAGCGCCCCGCCCCCGCCGGCACCTCCCCGAGGGCATAGGTGATCTGGTAAAAGAACCCAGAGATCGCCTCCCAGTACTGGTTCTCGATCGTGATGCGGGCCCTCTTGGCAAAGGGGAGCGGCCAGTAGGAGTTGAACCCTCCCGAGGGGTTCACGGCGATGGGCAATGAGGTGACGTTGTAGCGCAGGCCATGGAGGTTGACGAAAAAGTCGCCCAGCGGCACCTCCACCGAGGGGGTCTCTTCGCCATCCCAGTACATGCGCAGGATGCAGGAGCGGTAGGCCTTGGGGTTCACGGTGATCCAGATATGCTGGATCACGCCGGGCCCCTCGACGTCAGCCAGGGTGGTGAGGCTGCCCGGCTCCAGCGTGATGCAGGGGCGCACCTTCCAGCCCTTGCCGAGGAGCGAGGAGGGGCTTCCCTCCGCGGGCACCTCCCGCGCGCCGCCGGCCCGTTCGCCGTGCGGGTTCTCGGCCGAGACGGAACGGGTGACGGCAGTGGATAAGAGCGGGATGTTCCCCAGGCTCATGCCAAAGAGCGGATCCATGGCTTACCTCCGGCGGTATGCTCCCAAGCGGGTCTCGCGGCCCATTGTAGCCGGGGCAGGCCTGCGCCTCAAACGCCCGGGCGCGCCGGCGCCGGAGCGCTCAGTCTTCCCCCACGTGCACCTGGAGCGCGCCGATGGCCACGTTCCCCCAGCAGTCGGTGGCCTCCACGCGCACGGTGTAGACGCCCGGCGCCGCATAAGCGTGCCCCACGATCCGCCCGGTGAAGGGACCCAGGAAGGGCGTGCCGTCCCCCATGTCCCAGCGGTACGACACTCCGTAGCTGCCCGGCACCGGCGAGGTCAGGCCGGCCTGTAGGGTCGTCCACCCGGAGGCGTTGGCCGTCGTGACGTCGGCGATCGTCACCTGCGGGGCGTCCTCCGCCCAGGCCAGCAAGGCAGATAGCAGCCCGGAGCGCGTCGTCGCGCCGGGCGTGGCGTTCAGGCCCTCGAGGCCGAACGTGGCCAGCACCGAACGCCCCAGGTACGACACGCCAGGGCGCTCGAGGGAGGGCTGGTCACGGTGGGCCATGGCCACCACCCCCTCGGCCACCGCGTCGGGCCCGGGATAGTGGAGGAGCGGCAGGTAGCCGGGCGGCGCATCGCGGAAGGGCACCGCGGCGATCTCGTCGATGCTGCGCTGGTTGCCGGCGCCCTCGCCCCCGGGGCTGAGGACGATCTGTCCGCGCAAGAGCCCCGCCCCGCCGACCTCCCCGGGCCCGTGCACGGCGAGGTAGAGGTCGCCGGCCAGCAGGTCGCGCACCTCCCCTGCCGAAAGCAGCACCTCCCCGCAGGCCGTGGTCGGGGTCGAGACGGTCAGTGGCCCGCTCAGCAGGACGCGCAGCGCCGGGCCGTTCTCCCCGGGCGCCCCGCGATGGAGGGCCACGCTCGACACCTCGGCCGGCGCGCTCGCGCTGAGCACCAGGGCATAGTCGAGCCGCGCCGACGACACGTCGAGCCCCAGGTGGGCGACGCCCGTCAGCCCGCCGGGGGAGCCCAGCACCCCCGCCTCCGCAGCCCCCGCCCCGCCCGCGCCGTGCACCAGGGCCAGGTAGAGGCGCCCTACGGCCACCTCGTCAGCCGTCAGGCTCACCGAGCCGCCGTAGGAACCCTCCCCGGCCAGGTCCAGGTAGATGGTGCGGAAGGCTGTCGGCGCGCCGCGGATCGGCACCACGGGGAGCGTGGGCAGGGCGCCCGCGGTGACGCTGTCCTGCAGGTATCTGCCGCCCAGGACGGTGGAATAGAGAAAGGCCCCGCCTTCGGCGGACGCCGAGCCCAGCACCGCGGCGAGGTTCTGCCCCATGGCCAGGAGCACGCCGCCCTGATTGGCGTACTCGCAGAGGGCGCCCAGGTCCAGCGGGGTGAGGGCCCCCGGCGGGCTCAGCGCGGCGGAGGGGCTGCGGTTATCGCCGGTGAAGAGGAGGACGGCGCGGTAGGCGGCCAGTTCGGCGGCGGGCGGGATCGTGCGATCCCCGCCGCGGTGCGCGTCGGCGTCCCACAGGGTGTGGGGGAGGCCAGCCTCCGCCAGCGCCGCGGCATATTGGGGGGCATAGTCGGCCAGGCCCCAGGGCCCGCTCCCGTCGGCGTCGATGACCAGGACGTGGTCGCTCGGCTCCGGCGTCACGCGCGCCCAGGCCGGCAGATGGGCCTGGTGGGCGCCTCCCTGCAGGACGACGTAGCCCTGGTTGTCTCCGAGGCCGGCCGAGATCGACGCGTCAAACGTCACCGTGACCACGGCGGACTCGCCCACCTCCAGCGACAGCGCCGCCGGGGCCACGCTGAGCCCGGGAACCGGCGGCGCCCCGGCAAAGCCCTCCGCCGTGGAACGCGTCGCCAGGGCGTACGCCGCGGCCGCCTGGCCGACGTTGGTGACGGTAAAGGCCACGGCGCGGACGCTGCCGGTGATCACCTGGCCGATACTGAGGCTGGGAGGGTCGAGCAGCACCCCCGGGTCGAGCGCGGTGGCCACGTCGAGCCGGCCGGCGCCCATGTCCAGCGGCTGGGCGGGGCGGCCGTCCTGGGTGTAGACGTCGAGGTACTTGGCGGTGGACATCAGCGCCGACTTGATCTGCGCCGGGCTCCAGGAGGGGTGCATCTGGCGGAGGAGCGCCGCGGCCCCGGCCACGTGCGGCGCGGCCATCGAGGTGCCCGAGGCCAGCCCCCATAGGAGGTGGCGCTCCTCACCGTAGGCGTAGGGCGCGTAGCCCTGGGCCAGGATGCTGACCCCCGGCGCGGCGATATCCGGCTTGAGGACCGGCCCCACACCCGGGCCGCGGCTGGAGAAGGCGGCGACGACGTCCACCTCCTGGCCGAGCTGTGTCGCGCTCGCCGAAGCCGCCACGGTGATATAGTCGGGCGAGGGGTGGTCGGTGGTGCCGGGGCCAGGGCCGGCGTTGCCGGCGGACATGGAGACCACGATGCCCGCCCGGGCGGCGTTCTGCAGGGCGGCGTCGAGGGCGTCGAACTCGCCGCCGAGGGAGGCCGGCCCCCCGCCCCAGGAGTTGTTGAGCACGTCGGCGCCGTCGGCGATGATGTCTTCCAGCGCGGCCAGCCCCTCGGCGGTGTAGAACGAGCCGTCGCCCGACACGCTCTGGTAGAACATGCGGTAGCTCATCAGGTAGGCCCGCGGGGCCACGCCGCTCATGTTGGGGTAGGTGCTGCCCAGGTAGGTGGCCGTCACCACGCCGCCCGCGGCGATGGAGGCCGTGTGCACGCCGTGCGAGGTGGCGCCGGGGCCGGGCCAGGGGTTGGCGTCCTCCGCCACGGGGGGGTCCCAGGGGCGAAAGTACACCCGCGAGGCGATGATCTTGCCGTTGGTGTTGGCGGCCAGCCCGCGCGGATAGCCGGGCGGGTAGGCGTAGCCCTGGCCGGAGAACATCGGCGCATCTTTGTGTAGGCCGCCGTCCATGGAGGCCACCCGGACCCCCTCCCCGGCGTGGGCGCGGCCGCCGGCCGCCTCCCAGGCCGCCGGCGCGCCGATCAGGCCCGTCGACGCATAGAGCGTGGGAGAGTAGGCATAGTCGAGGTACACCGCGCGCACGCCGGGCATCCGCGCCAGGTCGCGCCGGGCCGCATCGCGGTCGGCCGTGCCGGGGTCGATGGCCAGGCCGTTCAGCGCCAGGCGATAGCGCGCCTCGACGGCCTGGCCCTGCGCGTTCAGGTAGGTGGACACTGCCGCGCCCGGCAGCGCCGCGGGGAGGGCGCGGGCGAAGGCGTCCTGTTCGCTGGCCAGCGCCTCCACGTAGGCCTGGGCGGCCGCGGAGCGCAGCCCCGCGGCGCCAGCCGCGCCGCCGGCGGCCTGGCCCAGCCAGCGCGTCAGCGGCGGCGTGTTGAGCTCGACGATCAGCCGATGCGAGGTGCGTACGCCCTCGTCCGCGGCCGCCTCGGTTGGCGGCGGGACATCGGCCTGGGCTCCGGCGCCGGCGGGTAGGAGCAGCCCCAGCGCCAGAAGCAGGGCCAGGAAGCAGCGTCGGCGTGGCATAGGGTCCTCCTTCCCGCGGATGGCGCTCCTCCCGGCCTGCGGCGGGCGCCTATTGCGCCTGCACGACCTCGAGCATGGCCACGATGTTCTCCGGCGGGACGTCGCGCGGGATGGCGTGGGTCGGGGCGACGATGTAGCCGCCGTCCTGACCCACGAGGTCCATCATGCGGCGCACCACCTCGCGCACCTCGCCCGGGGTGGCCCTGGGCAGGACCTGCTGGGTGCTGATGCCGCCGTAGAAGGTCAGGTCGCGCCCGAACTCGCGCTTGCACCAGGCCACGTCCATGACCTCCGGCTGGAAGGTGTTGAAAATGTCCAGCCCCATCTCGACCAGGTCAGGGAACAGCTCCTGGATGGCCCCGCAGGAGTGCTGCATCACGTAGCGGCCGCCCTCCTTGACCCGGGCGTACATCTGGGCGACGCGCGGCTTGATGAAGCGTCGCCAGTGCTTGGGGCCCATGATCAGCCCGCGCTGCTGGCCCCAGTCGTCGCCGAAGCGGATGCAGTCCACGTCGTAGCCCAGCATGTGGTCGATGGCCTGCATGTTGTACTCCAGGATGCGGTCCATCAGGTCGTCAACAAAGCCGGGGTTCAGCACCATGTCCGTCAGGAGGTTCTCCATGCCCCGCAGCGTCCAGGCGCGCTCGAACATGGAAAAGCCCACCCCCGTCACGCTGAAGCGCTCCGGGTGCGCCGCCAGGAGTGCCTCGAGGGCGCGGGCGTTGCGGGCCAGGTCGGGCGCGGGGAAGGTGTAGCCGGCCAGGGTCGGCTCCGGCAGGAGGTAGCGCTCGACGTTGCCGATGTCCTTGTCGATGGAGCGGTTCCAGACGATGCCGAACTGGTCCTGCCAGCGATCGGGCGAGACCTCCACAAAGTAACCATCGGAACAGATGGCCAGGTGGTTCTGCAGGACGGGCTCCAGGTCCTCAGTCCGCAGGTACGCGGCCAGGCGGTGCCGGGCGTCGCTGGTGAGGTCGATCTGCCAGGGCGTGACGTCGGGCTGGCGATGGCTCAGCGCCTGCATCACGCGCTCACGAGGTGTGCTGGGCATGGCGTCCCCTTTCCGGTCGGGCGGGCTACGGTTCCCTCTGAGGTCGAGTATACACCAGGGCGCGCGCTGGGAACATGCCCGCGCCGGGCGTTGTTGGCCGCCGGGCGGGAATGTGCTATCCTGCCGATGAGGCATACCCCCGCGGCGCCAGCGCCGCCCTCCTGGAGCGATGAAGACAGTGTCCCTGGCCCCCCGTGCGCTGTTGGAGCGCGCCATTTTTCACCGTAGCAGCCTGGTCCGCCTGGCGGCGGTGGTGGGCCTGTGCCTGGCGATATCGTTGCCGGTGGGCGCCGTGCTCGGGCTGGCTGGCGCCCTCTATGGCTCGGCCTTCCTGGTGGCCGTGGCCATCGGCTGCCTGATGCTCCGCGATGTGATGGTCGGCCTGCTGGGCCTGATCGGCATCATCTGCGTGCTCCCCTTTGCCGCCCTGCCGATCGACATCGGTTTCTCCCCGACTTTTCTTGACGTCGTCCTTGCTGTGGTCTTTTTTGTCTGGATTTCCCGCATCGTTACGCGCAAGGACGATGCGGTGGCCATGGATCCGCCGGCACTCCCGCTGCTCGTCTTTCTGGCATTGGCGACGGCATCGTTCGTGATGGGCCTGGGGCACGCCCCGCTGACGGCCAACGTCGTGCGCCACTTTGCCGAGATCGTCCTCAGCATGTTGGTCTTTATCCTGGTGATCAACGCGGTGCGCACCAAGAAGCAGCTGGACCTGCTCCTCACGGCCTTGGTGTTGGCGGGCTTTGCGGCGGCGTTGGTGGGCGTGGTGCTGTACGTCCTACCCAGAGACCTGCACGTGCGCATCCTGTCGATGCTGCGGGTGGTGCGCTACCCCTCCGGAGACGCCGTGTTGCGCTACGTGGAAGACAACCCCGAGCTGCCGCTGCGCGCCGTGGCGACTTCGGTGGACCCCAACGTCCTGGGCGGCATGTTGATCTTTGTCTCCACCATCACCTCGGCGCAGATCGTGGCGCGCAAGCCGATCCTGCCCCGCTGGATGCTGGCCGGCGCGCTGCTTTCCATGGTCGTCTGTTTGATTCTGACCTACTCGCGCGGCTCGTTTGCCGGCCTGGCTGCCGCCATAGGCCTGATGGCCCTCCTGCGCTACCGGAAGCTCTTCTGGATCGGCCTGGCCGTGCTGGCGCTCCTCCTGTTACTGCCGGCCACCCAGTCGTACGTGGCGCACTTTACCGAGGGGGTCCAGGGAGACGACCTGGCCACCCAGATGCGCTTTGGCGAGTACCGCGACGCCTGGAACCTGATCCGCCGCTACCCCTGGTTCGGCGTGGGCTTCTCGGGCACGCCCGACATCGACACCTACCTGGGCGTCTCCAACGTGTACCTGCTCATCGCCGAGGAGACGGGCTTCGTCGGCCTGCTCGCTTTCCTGGGCACGGCGGGGACCTTTTTCTGGCGCCTCTTTGGCGCCCTGCGGCGTTGCCCCCCCGGGCACCCGCTGGAGCCGGCCCTCTTGGGCACCGGCATGGCCGTGGCCGGCGCCCTGGTCGGCGGGCTCATGGACCACTACCTGTTCAACCTGGTCTTCCCACACGCCGCGGCGCTCCTGTGGCTCGTCGTGGGGCTGGGGGCCGTGGCGATCCGCCTGAGCGGCGCCGAGCCCGAAGCCCTGGCAAGTCCGTCCTGATCGATCCGCGGCTCAGCGGCCGCTGTCAGCGTAAGGAGGCGAGATGGCTCTTTCTACCGTCCGGCTCGGCACCCTCGAGGTCACGCGGTTCATTATCGGGGGGAACCCCTTCTCCGGCTTTTCGCACCAGACCAAGGAGCGCGATGCGGAGATGGTGGCCTGGTACACCGACGAGCGCATCGTTGACACGCTCTTCCAGGCGGAGTCATTCGGGGTGACGGCGACCATCCTGCGCGGAGACCCGCACATCGCCCGCTGCCTGGAGGAGTACTGGCGGCGGGGCGGCACCATGCGCTGGGTCGCCCAAACGGCCTCGCAGTCCCCCACTCAGGTGGAGGGCGTGCAGTTCTGCGTGGACCACGGCGCCAGCGCCTGCTTCATCCACGGCGGCATTGTGGACAACTATGTGGCCCAGGGGCGCGGGGACGACCTACGCCGCGCCGTGGACAAGATCCGCGCCGAGGGGCTGCCCGGCGGCATCGCCGGCCACGAGGTCGGTAGCTTCCGCTGGGCCGAGGAGCACCTGGACGTCGACTTTTACATGGCCTGTTACTACAACCCGAGCCCGCGGCGCGATTCACCCCACCACGTGCACGGGGCGGCGGAGCGCTTTGCCCCCGAGGACCGCGCCGAGCGCGTCGCGCTGATCGCCGCGCTCAGCCGGCCGGCCATTCACTACAAAGTGCTAGCCGCCGGCCGTCTGAGCGCCCAGGAGGGCCTGGCTGACGCCGCGGCCCATATGCGCCCGCAAGACGCGGTCTGCGTCGGCATCTACACTGGGGACGACCCCCAGATGCTCCGCCACGACATCGCCATTCTCACGGCAGCCCTGGCCCAACACTAGGCCGCCAGCACGCCGACGAGAACGCCGGCAGTGGAGGAACCTCCACTGCCGGCGCTTTGCTTCCCAGGCGCTGGAAGCCTGCCGTCACACGACGCGCACTGCCTTGGCGCTCTCCCACAATCCGTGGATGTTGCACAGCGCTACGGCGTGCAGCGTGCCCGGCTTGTTCAGGCTTAGCGACGTGACCACCTCATGGTGGGTGTACACCGGGCCCTGGTTGGGGCCCTTGGCGTCCTCGCCGTGGCCAGAGAACTCATAGTGGCCCACCTGATGGGTGAACTTGTCGCCTTCGGGGTGGAAGTACAGGGTCACGTAGGAGATGTGGTGTTCGGTAGTGTTCGGGTGACCGATCTCTTTGCCCAGGCTCAGCGTCACGCGGAACGTCTCGCCCGCCTTGACCTCGTCAGGGCACTCGATCACCGGTACGTGCTTTTCCTTCTTCCAGTCGGCCTGCTGCAGCCGCTCTCCAAGACTTGCCATGTCCTTCCTCCTCGTCTTCCAACCACTGCGCGGTTATCTACTGCGGCGGCCGCGGTGCGGCGCGCCGAGAGACTACGGTCCACGCCCTGGTGACGGGGCGCTCTACTTGCTCAGCGCGGCGATGATGGCCGGCAGCCAGTGCGGCAGGTCGGCCGGCGTCCGCGAGGTGATCAGGTTGTCATCGACGACGACGGCCTGGTCCACATAGGTGGCCCCGGCGTTCACCAGGTCGTCCTTGATGGCCGCCACACAGGTGGCGCGCTTGTCTTTCACGATCCCCGCCGAAATGGGCACCCAAGCAGCGTGGCAAATGGCGCCGATGACGCCGCCCTTCTCGAACACGCCCCGCACCAAATCCAGGATCGCCCCATAGCGCCGCAGCCGATCGGGGGCAAACCCGCCCGGGACGATGACCGCGTCAAACTCGGAGACGCGGGCGTCCTTGCCGGCCAGCGTGGCCTTGGCCGTGTAGCCGTTCTTGGAGGCGTACGTCTTGACCTCCGGGCCCACCAGGGTTACCTGGGCGCCCGCCTCGAGCAGCCGGTAGTACGGGTACCAGAGCTCGAGCTCCTCGTACATGTCCTCGACCAGGATAGCGACCTTCTTACCCTTGACGCTCATGATCTGCTCCTTCTGATTGCGGCGCCGAGTGCGCGCCGTGGCCAGCAGTGCTCCGACGACACAACGGGGGCAAGCGGCCGGCTCGCCGGCCACTCCTTCATCCTAATGATACCCGACCCTCCGGGCGCTCAGCAAGTGGCCCAGCGCAAGCCCTGCCGGGCGGCGGGTTGCCACAGCCCTCTTGTGACGCAGAGTATACTTATTATACAGACCGGCTGCCTAGCGCCGTCATGTAGATGACGCTCTCGTCACGCCCGTCGATGCCCAGCAGGGCGTCGCACTCCCCGTCGTATAGGGCCGCGATCTGGCAGCTGCCCAGCCCCAGCGATACCGCCGCCAGCGCCACGTTTTGGGCAATATGCCCGGCATCCAGGTAGATGTAGCGATAGGCCCGCTGGCCGTACTTCCACTTGCTGCGGGCGAACACCGCCGTCCATACGAACACGGCGCCCGCCTCGCGGGCCATCCCCTGGTCGAGGGCGGCGCGCGCCAGGGCCTCCCCATAGTCCCCCGGCGAGAGGACCTCCAGCGCGTGCAGCGCCACGTGGTAGTGGTAGATGCCCGGCGCCAGCCCCTCGACCCGGTTCGCCACGACGTAGGTCTCCACCGGATACAGCGCCCCGGCCGAAGGCGCGTTACGGAAGCCCAGCCCCCCGCGGATCTGGGTAATCCCCTGGGCCGCCCAGAGGAGCTGGGAGAGTTCCGCCTCGGTCAGCGGCCGCTCGGCGTAGCGGCGCACGCTCCGCCGGGTGCGCAGAGCGCGCCACAGCGGTTCCCCGCCATCGAGAAGGGGCGGCGAGAGAGACAGGCGTTGGGCGCCGGGATAGGTCTTGTACTGCTCCGGCTGTGCGGAGCGGTCGGCCCTGCCGCGCGGCAGCTCGTCGCGCGTGTACATGGTGCCTTGCTGGAAGCGCTCCCCCACCGGTTCACCGGCCAGCCCATCGGCCGCGTCCGAGCCGGTGTTCCCCCGTCTTGTCGACACGTCCTCCACCCCCACCTGGCTAGATGAACAGCGTGATGGCCGACTCGCGCGCGTCACCCACGTAGGCGCCCACCCCGCCGTACTCGTCGATCAACTCCTCACGCAGGTCCTCACGGCGGATGCCCATGATCCCCATGGTCATCTCGCAGGCGATGATCTTGCCGCCCAGCTCCTTATAGTCCTGCATGAGGCGCTCGAGCGTTGCGGCGCCGGCGCGGGCCATGCGCCGCCGCACCATGCACTTGCCCAGCCCCAAGAGGTGCATCTTGGAGAGTGGGCCCTTTTCCAGGGCGCCCTTCTTCAGGCGCTCCAGCCCCCAGAAGGTAAAGAACATCGACACTTCCATCCCCATCGCCAGGGAGCCGTTGGCGATGATCATGGCGCTATAGACCCTGTCCATATCGCCGGACTGCACCACGATGGTCGTTCGCTCTGCCATGGGGCCTCCTAACGGCGGATGCGGATCGTCCAGGCCGTCTCTTCGCCCTCGACGCCCAGGAGTTCCAGCCCCAGGGCGCGCACCGCCATGGGTATCTCTTTCATCGAGGAAGGATGCGTGCCGACCACCACCACGACGTCACCTGGCGCTGCCTTACGCAGGGCCTTGCGCGTCTCAACCAGGGGGATCGGGCAGACCTCCTGGCGCACGTCCACATGATACTCTGCCATGGCCCACCTCACTCCGCAAACACGACCTCGACGCGCTGGACGTCCCAGAGCGGTTCGAGCTTTTCGCGAATCTCGGCCTCGATATTCCTGGCGAACTGATGGTCGGGCGGGAGGTCGATCACCACGCGGATGACGCCGTCGGCCATGACGATGTCCTTGACGACCTTGGTGCGCACCAGGTCCAGCCCGACCACCGGGTTCATCACGTGCTTTAGGCGGCGGCGGACCTCTTCGACATCGGTGGGCACCCGCTCAGTGATCAGGCCGTGGCGCTCCTCATAGTTCTGGATGGCGGCGCGCAGGCCGTCGACGGCCAGGACGGAGCAGTGCGTCTTGATCGGCGGCAGGCCGCCCAGGGCCTCGGAAGCCTGCTTCCAGCTGATGTCCTTGGCCTCGTCGAGGGTCTTGCCCTTGGCCAGCTCGGTGATGATCGAGCCGGTGGCGATGTTCGAGGCACACCCGTAAGACTCGAACTTGATATCGGTGATGCGCTTGGAGGCCTCATCGACGCGCAGGTAAACGGCCACCATGTCGCCGCAGGCGGGGCTCCCCTCGATTGCCTTGGCATCGGCATCCTCGATGCGCCCGACGTTACGCGGATTCCGGAAATGCTCCATGACCAGGTCGCTGTAGGGCAGTGGCATCTTGCTTACTCCTTCCCCAGCGGGCTGATAGCGCGCAGGTTCGCCACGATCTCGGCCAGCGCCTCGGCGGCCGTGTCGACGTCCTGCACGGTGTTGTACCTTCCCAAGGTGAGGCGCACGGAACCGTGCGCCCGCTCGTGGTTGCCGCCGATCCCCAGGATCACGTGGCTGGCCTCCAGCGAGCGCGAAAAACAGGCCGAACCGGTGCTCACGGCGATGCCGCGCATGTCCAGGTGCAGGAGGACCGACTCCCCCTCGACGAAGCGGAAAGAGATGTTGGCGTTGTGCGGCAGCCGCTGGGACGGGTGGCCGTTGACCTGCGCATGCGGCACCTGGAGCAGGCGCTCGGTGACGCGGTCGCGCAGCGCCTGCAGGCGGGCGGTCTCTTCCGGGGTCACCAGCTCGACGGCGCGGGCAAAGCCCACCGCCCCGGCGATGTCTTCGACGCCGCCGCGCAGGTTGAACTCCTGAAAGCCGCCGTCCATCCACTTGCCGAGCGGCGTGCCCTTGCGGATGTACAGGCCGCCGACGCCCCGCGGCCCGTGCAGCACGTGGGCCGACACCGTCACCAGGTCTACCGGCACCTCGCGCACGTCGAGCGGCACGCGGGCGAACGAGTGGGTCGCGTCGGTGTGCAGCAGGACGTCGCGCTCCCGGCAGACCCGGGCGATGGCAGCCAGGTCCTGCAGGGTGCCGATCTCCTGGTTGGCGGCCTGGATAGGGACGAGGATCGTCTCCGGCCGGATGGCGGCCGCCAGGTCCGCGGGGTCGACGCGGCCGTAGGCGTCCACGTCCAGCTCGGTGACGTCAAAGCCCTGCCGCTTGAGCGCCCGGGCGCTGTAGAGGACCGGAAAGTCCTCGATGCGGCCCACGATGACGTGCTTGCCCTTCTTGCCGCCCAGGGCGGCGGCCACCCCCTTGATAGCCATATTGCTCGACTCGGTGCTGCCGGAGGTGAAGACGAACTCCTCCGCCGCGGCGCCGAGCCGCGCGGCCAGGCGGCCGCGGGCCTCGTCGAGGGCGTCCTTGGCGTCGATCCCCAGCGAATAGCCAAACTGCGAGGTCGCCACGGCATAGGTGTCAAAGAAGAAGGGGGTCATCGCCTCCAGCACGCGCTCGTCGAGGCGTGTGGCGGCGGCGTTGTCCAGGTAGATCGGGGTGTTGTTCACGGTACCCTCCCAGGCGGCGCGCTGTTCGTGCTGCGCTCACCAGACGATGGCAAACCGACAGGCGATAGCGCCTACGCGGCAGGCCTCCTCGCAGAGGCCGCAACCCTCACACTGCTCGGGGAAAGCCACCTGGGGCCCCTGCGGGGTCATCTGCAGCGCGCCCTGCGGGCAGATGGCCACGCATTCCCCGCAGCGCGTGCAGAGCAGACTGGTTACCTGGGGTAGCCCCTCGCGTTCGACCACGCTTCCTCCGTGTGCGGCCCGACTGCAGGCCCGTATCATGAGTCAGTGTACAGCGTTGACGGGGCGCTACCCAAGGACTAAAGTCACATACCAACGGACCTGAAACGCCGAGGGGCTCTTTCTGCACACGGAGGGGAGGACGATGAAGGTCTATATCATGACCGACATGGAGGGGGTCGCCGGCATCCAGGACAGCGAGAACTGGTGCCGGCCGCCCGGCTCGCCGGGCAGCGGGCGCTACTATGAGATGGGCAAGGCGCTCCTCACCCGGGAGGTCAACGCCGCGGTGGAGGGCCTGTTTGAGGCCGGGGCCACCGAGATCCTAGTGGCAGACGGCCACGGGGCCGGGGGGCTCCAGCCGCTGCTCCTCGATGAGCGCGTACACCTGCTGCGGGGCTGGCCGCGGGGTTGGCCGCTGGAGCTGGACGCAAGTTTCGGCGCCGTGGTGTGGATTGGCCAGCACGCCAAGGCCTGCACGCCGTTTGCGCACCTGGCGCACACGCAGTCTTTCCGTTATATCGACCAGTCTATCAATGGCCTGAGCGTGGGGGAGTTCGGCCAGTTCGCCCTGTGCGCCGGAGAGCTGGGCATCCCGGCCATCTTTGGGTGCGGGGACGAGGCCTTCTGCCAGGAGGCCAAGGCGCTGGTCCCCGCGATCGAGACCGTGGCCGTGAAGCGGGGGATCACGCCGGGCGGCGGCGAAGGGCTGGACACGGCGGCCTACGGGCGGCGCAACCTGTCGGCGGTGCACCTGCACCCGGTCGCGGCGCGGCGGGCCATCCTGCAGGGCGCACGGCGCGCCCTGGCGCGCCTGCACGCCGAGGGGGCCGAACGCTTCATCCTGCGCCTGGCCCCGCCCTACCAACGGGTGACGCGCTTCCGCCCCGACGAGCCCGACCAGCCCCAGACGGTCGACACGGCCACCCACCCCGACAGCGTCGCCGGGGTGCTGAACCAACCCTTCCATCCCCAGCCGGCCTAGGCGGGGCGCAGGAACAAAAGAGGGCGACGCGCCGTGGCGCGTCGCCCTCTTGGCATCTGGGGGGCTTCAGTCGCCCTTGGCCGAAAAGGCCGCGTCAAAGGCCACGTCCGACGGGGTGAGCTCGAGCCGCCGGATCATGGCCAACGCCTCGGGGGCGCCCTGGTCCCGGTTCATGCCGTTATCCTCCCACTCGACGGAGAGGGGGCCGGCATAGCCGACGTCGTTCAGCGCGCGGAAGCAGCGCTCCCAGGGCACGCCGCCGCGCCCCGGCGAGACAAAGTCCCACCCGCGGCGATGGTCGCCGAAGAACAGGTGCGAGCCGAGGATGCCGTTGCGCCCGTTCAGGTTGCGCACCGATTCCTTGACGTGCATGTGATAGATGCGGTGCCCGTAGGCATGCACGAACTCGGTCGGGTCCACCATCTGCCAGTAGAGGTGGCTCGGGTCAAAGTTGATGCCAAAGCCCTCGCGGTTGCCGATGGCGTCCAGGGCAGCCTTGGTGCTCCAAAAGTCGTAGGCGATCTCGGAGGGGTGCACCTCGAGGGCGAACTTGACGCCGACCTCGTCAAACACGTCGATGATCGGGTTCCAGCGATCGGCGAAATCCTTGTAGCCGGCCTCGATCATCCCCTCGGGCACCGGCGGGAACATGGCCACGACCTTCCAGATCTTGGAGCCGGTAAAGCCGTTCACCACCTTGACGCCGAGCTTGGCCGCGGCGCGT
>JAAZBY010000093.1 GCA_012513595.1 Chloroflexota bacterium | reverse complement strand
TCGCCACGGTGACTGTCCGAAAAGAACACCAGACGAGAGGAGTCGCCAAAGCGGACGACGGGCGCTCGCCGATAAATGCGGTCGAGGCTACCGTACGCCAGGCTGCGCCAGACAGCCCGAAAAAGATCGGGTAGGCTGGCCAAGTTGGGGAAGGTGGGTGCCGGGAGTACGATCGCCAAGGCTCAGCGATCCCGTCCCGTCGCGACGCTCCGTCCGTAGTAATGGCGCGGAGTGCCGTACAGCAGTGCGGGCACCTGGCCCGCTCGTTCGTGCATAGCGGTCAAACAGCCTCAATCAGTACTCAGGCCAGGCTCTGGCGCGCCAGAGCCTGGGAACTATTCTGTGCGCCCCGCTGGGGATACTCCCCGGCGGGAAGGGTGCGTCATCGGCGCGCGGGGCACCGACGTGCCGGGATTATGCTCCAACTCGACATATCTGTCAAAGATGTCAACACCACGTGACCTACCCCGTAGCCCCCCTGGTGCTCAGGGCAGGTAACCCACCATGCGGCCCGAGGTCGGCTCAAAGATGCCTGCCGGCCGCGGGACGTCCGTCCAGAGCGGTACCTGCCTGGAGAGCCCCGGAAGGTACACCCGGAAGCGGCCCGTGGCCGCAGGCACCGTTGCCTCGGCGGCCGCCGCCTCCTGCGTCGCCGTGATTCCCATCACCGGGCTGCGGGGGTCATCGGCCGCCTTCAGCGGGATCGGTCTCTGATCGGTGATGGTCGGCGTCACCTTCAGGTACACGATATGGATCGGCTCACTGTCGTCGTAGATACTCTGGAGCAGATCGGTGCTGCATCCTCCGTCGCGGAAGCAGGAGTTGTACGGCGTGCCGGGGAGGACAAAGTACTCCGGCGGCGTGATACGGTCGACCGGCGGCAGCAGGCTGAGGTAGGGGCCGGCCGACTGGTCGGCGTCCTGCCAGGCGGCCAACAGTGGGAAGGCCCCGCCATGGTTCAGGTTCTGTGAGAGCATCCCCTCGTCAGGCGCCAGCCGCACGGTGCCGGCGATGGGCCGGAACAGGTTGCTGTTGGGGTCGTTCACGTCATAGTCGGCGACGGTATAGATGTCATAGTCCATCGGGCGGTAGTTGAAGGCGACATAGTTGGCGCCTGCCGGGATGTTCAGCCCGATGCGCGGGTGCCGAACCGCGCCGCCGGTGAGGGCGCGCAACTGGTTCACCAGGGCGCCAAAGCCACCCATGTCGCCGTCGCTGCAGGGCCCGATGAAGGACTGGAACGAGGCGTCCTGCGTCCCCAGATAGGTGACGCGGGCGGCCGCCGGCCGTCGCACCGTGAAGGTCGCTGTGAGGACCGGCCGATCCCCGGGCAGGGCCACCTCTCCGCCGGTGTTGGCAGGGACGTAGCGGCCGTGCGTGCCGAGCGGCATGTCGGCGGGGTAGATGATCCGGACGTTTTCGGGGTAGCGCGTCCAGACGCTGGCATCGGTAGAGGGAGACGAACGCGGCGGCACGACGTAGGTGCAGTGGAGCAGTTCGGAGGTGACCTCTCGGCTGCCCTCGTAGACGCGCACCCAGGACTCGGGCGCCGTGCTGGACACATGGTCCACCACGGGGCGCTGGCCCAGGAGGCCAAACTGCGTGACCCAGCCGGAGCCGCTGCGCAGGCGACGGGTGTCCAGGCGGACGTGGATGCGCAGCCAGTCGCCATCGACCTCGGAGGAAACGAAGCGGACGACGCCGCCCCCGTCCCAGGCGATCGTCATCCCACTCAGGACTTCATCGGGCACCTGGCCGGCCATGTCGACGATGTTCAGCGCCTGGGGTTCCATCCAGTCGGGCCAGGCGGGGGCCTGGGCGGCGGCGGCGGCGGCAGCCCCAGCCCGACGGCTAGTACGATCATCAGCGAGACAGTTGTGCCTACACGAAGGTGAAAAGTGCTCATAGGTTCCGATCCGATTGGTTGTGTTGCTGGTCGTGCCCAGTGTGACGCTCCCGCCGCGCAAAGGTTACGGCAAGCGGGCCGCCTACTGACCTCAGCCGTCCGGGTGGGCGGCGTCGGCCGGGCCGCGCCACAGGCCGGGGCCCTGGCTCCAGGTCCAGCCGGCTGACGCGATCGCCGCGTCGCGCCGCTCCCAGCCGGCGGCGATGCGCCGGCCGGTCTCCTCCCAGCTGCGCACGCCGCTGGTGGCATCTGCCGCCTCGACGTTGCAGGCCCCCACCGCCACCGCCGAGGTCAGGCACTCCTCGGGGTTCTGGCCGCGCAACAGGCCGGCGAGAAAGCCAGCGATGGTCGCGTCGCCCGAGCCGACGGTGCCCACCACCGCCACGCGGAAGCACGGCGCCCACAGCTCGCGGCCTCGCCAGCAGCGGGGGGCTGCGGGGGCGCCCCGCCCGGAGATGCTCGCTTCCGCCGCGGTGCGCAGGTATAGCCCGCGGTCGCCGAGTTTGAGCCCCACGGCGCGCGCGCCAAGGTCCAGCGCTTCCTCCGCCAGCCGGGCGATCTCCTCGGCGGTCAGGCTCCTCACCAGGTCGCCGTCCGCGGAACGCTTCAGCCTCTCCTCATAGGCGGGCCGGTCGAGCATGAAAAGCAGCTCCTCCGCGCTGGGCAGAAAGACGTCCACATGGGGCAGGGCGCGGGCCAGGATGGCGCGCCAATCTGCCCGGCCGCTGGGCGCGGCGCGATCGGGAAGGGAGAGGTCCAGGCTGGTGGTGGCGCCCAGCGACTGCGCCCGCGCCAGGAGTTCTGCCAGCTCGGCCCCGCCTGCGCCATACATGCGCCGCATCAGTGGCGGGTAGCCAAAGTGGAAAAGGCGCGCTTCGCGGAGGAGTCCGTCCGTGACGTCCTCGGGGCCAAACGTGTCGTTGGTGCCCGGGCAGTGCAGAAAGATGCGATCGACGCCCGGCGGGCTGATCACGATGGTGTAGGACGACTCTTCCCCGGGTGCCGTGGTCAGGCCGTCGGCCAGGCCGGGGCCCCTTCCTGCGATGATGCGGCGCGTCATCGCGCCGATCTCGTCCGCCCCGAGGCGTGCTACCAGGCGTACCCGGATCCCCAGCCGGGCCAGCGACAGCCCGGTGTTCGACACGGCGCCCCCGGTGGAGAGCACCGCCTCACCGACCTCCACCAGCCGGCCGGGCACCAGCAATGCGCCAGCCTCTACGGGGACGGGCGAGGGGGGGAAGGTCGGGATAATGTCCAGACAGAGATGGCCGGCCACGACAGCGTCAAACATGGGCGGAGCCTCCGGGCAGGGCAAAGCAAACCAGTCGTGGGGGTCCCCACGACTACCATAATACCGCCGGGAGAGCAGGGCGTGAAATCCGCGTAAGGCGGCTCTCTTTGCACAATCGGCGGCGACTGGCTATGCTGAGCACGTACCGGTCGCACGCTTGCCTGAAAGGACCGCCCTTGCCATGACCGTTGTTCCCGCAGAATGCCAGGACGCGGCCGATCGTGGCGGCGGCCTGGGGCGCGCGCGGCACGCCGGCGCCGACGCAGCATCCCTGGCTGCCACGACGCCTGCCTCTCCCCTCGCCTGCCGCGCCGATGGAACGTTTCGCATCGTCCAGTTCACCGACGTGCACTATCACGACGGCTCGGAGCGCGATCTCCTCACTACGGCACTGATCGGCGACGTGCTGGACGCTGAGGCGCCCGACCTGGTGATCCTGACGGGTGACGTGACCGGTGGCAGGGGCTGCGCATCGCCAGAGGCCGCCTGGCGCCGGGTGGTGCAGCCGATCGTCGCGCGGGGCGTGCCGTGGGCCGCCGTATTCGGCAACCATGACGATGAGGGGGCCCTCTCTCGCCTGGAGCTTCTGCGCGTGCAGCAGAGCATCCCGGGTTGCCTGACGGAGCGTGGCCCTGACGGGATCACGGGCGTCGGCAACTACGTCTTGGCCATTCTGGACGCTGGGCGGAAGGCCGTCGCAGCGAACCTGTACCTGTTTGACTCGAATGCCTACGCTGATGAGGCCATCGGCGGCTACGGCTGGATTGCCCACGACCAGGTGGCCTGGTACCGCTCCACCGCGGCGCGGCTGGCCGCCGAGAACGGTGGCAGCCTACCGCCTGCGCTGGCCTTCTTCCACATCCCTCTGCCCGAGTACCAGGAAGTGTGGGATACGCGCGTCTGCCGCGGGTCTCGCCTGGAGGAGATCTGCTGCCCACGGGTGAACAGCGGCCTCTTCGCCGCCTTTCTCGAGGCGGGCGACGTCGTGGGGACCTTCGCCGGGCACGACCACGTCAACGATTTTGAGGGCGAGCTGCACGGCATACGCCTCTGCTATGGCCGGGGCACCGGGTTCGACACGTACGGGCGCCCAGGGTTCGCCCGCGGGGCACGCGTCATCGAGATCCAGAACGGACAGCGCGGCTTTCGCAGCTGGTTGCGCCTTGAGGGAGGCACGCGGGTGAGCGACTTGCCCCTCCATCAACCACAGCCAAAAGGAGAAGAGAGAAGATGACCGAAAGACGTGCCATTCCCCTTGGCCGCGTGCGCATCGATGATCCCTTCTGGACGCCGCGGCAGGACGTGATCCGCGAGGTCACCCTGGACCTTCAGCACGATATCCTCCAAAAGTCAGGCGCCATCGACGCCCTCAAGATGGAGTGGAAAGCAGGGCAGCCCAACCCGCCGCACCCGTTCTGGGAGTCGGATGTGGCCAAGTGGATCGAAGCTGCCGGCTACAGCCTGACAACGCATCCGGACCCGGAGCTCGAAGCGCGCGTCGACGCCGTCATCGACATAATGGGCGAGGCCCAACAGCCGGATGGGTACCTCAACGTCTACTACTCCCTCGTGGAACCGGGCAACCGCTGGACGAACCTGCGCGACAAGCACGAGATGTACTGCGCGGGTCACCTGATCGAGGCGGCCGTGGCCTACTATGAGGCCACCGGCAAACACAAGTTCCTTGACATCATGTGTCGCTATGCCGACTATATCGACAGCCTGTTTGGCCCCCGCGAGGGGCAGCGGCGCGGCTACCCGGGGCACGAGGAGCTCGAGCTGGCCCTGGTCAAGCTCCACCGGGTGACGGGCCAGGAGCGCTATCTGCGCCTGGCAGAGTATTTCGTCAACGAGCGCGGCGCGCGGCCGCACTACTTTGACATCGAGGCCCGCGAGCGCGGAGAGGATCCCGCCGCGTTCCGCTTCTCTAACTATGACTACAACCAGAGCCACCTGCCCATCCGCGAGCAGGAAACGGCCGACGGGCACTCGGTGCGGGCCATGTACCTCTACAGCGGCGCGGCCGATATCGCTCTGGCGACTGGCGATGAGACGCTGCTACCGGCTCTCCAGCGCCTGTGGCACAACACCACGCGCCGACGCATGTACGTCACGGGGGGCATCGGCTCGACGCCGCACGGCGAGCGCTTTACCTACGACTATGACCTGCCGAACATGACGGCCTACACCGAGACGTGCGCGTCGATCGGCCTGGCCTTCTGGGCGCAGCGTATGCTGCTCCTCGAACCCAAGGGCGACTATGCGGACGTCCTGGAACTGGCCCTCTACAACGGCATCATCTCGGGGGGCTCGCTCGACGGCACCAGGTTCTTTTACTCCAACCCGCTGGAGGTGGACCGCCGCGGATGGGAGTCGGCCCGCGCCTCGGTCCGCCGCGAGCTCCCGGCGGCCGAGAGGCAGGGCTGGTTCCGCTGCGCCTGCTGCCCGCCGAACCTGGCCCGCTTCGTGGCCTCCCTGGGCACCTATGCCTACGCGGAAGAGCAGGGAACGGCCTACGTGCACCTGTACCTGGGCAGCACGGCCGAACTGGACCTGGGGGGCCAGAAGGTCACCCTCACCCAGGGGACGAACTACCCCTGGGACCCGACCGTGCGCCTGAAGGTGGACCCTGCCGCGCCGGGGCGCTTTACGGTGGCGCTGCGCGTGCCCGCCTGGTGCCGGGCCCCTCGCCTGACGGTCAACGGCGCGGAAGTGGATCTCGCAGCTATCGTCGAGCGCGGCTATGCACGGCTCGAGCGAGACTGGCAACGCGGGGACGCGGTGGAGCTCACCCTGCCGATGACGACCGAACGCCTCTACCCGCACCCGCGCATCGTCGCCGATAGCGGCCGCGTGGCGCTGCGTCGCGGGCCGGTAATGTTCTGCCTGGAGGAGGTCGACAACATCGCTGACCTGAACGCCCTGCTGCTCCCGAGAGACGCCGAGCTGACCACCGTCTGGGAGCAGGACCTGCTCGGCGGCGTCTACACGGTGGTCGCCGACGGCTACGCCGACGACGCCGACGCGTGGGACGATGTCCTCTATCGCACCGAGGCGCCCCAGCGGCGGGCGGTTTCGATCAAGGCCGTCCCGTACTTTGCCTGGGGCAACCGCCAGCCGGGCTCGATGCTCGTCTGGGTGCGCGAGGCCTAGGGGGCCCGGCGCGCAAGTCCGCGCCCAGGCATCCAGGAGGGGATAGAGGTGCCTCTCCGGGCCGGGGCGCGGCGAGCCGGCCCCTCGAAGGGCCAGAAAGGGGAAGCAACAGACGACGGCAGCCCGACCGATCCAACGGCCGCTGGCGCCGTTCGCGGCCGCCCGTAGTCAGGTCTTTGTCGCATCCACCGGATGATAGGGGGTACGATGATCCTGAGACAAGACCTTCTGACCAGCGCCAGCCCCGCGGGGCTGCAGGTCTACCAGCTGACCTCTGAAGGCGTCCCGAGCTCGCACCTGTACATGGAGGCGCAGGTGTTCTCGCCGGATTCCAAGCGCCTGCTGGTGCACCGCTCGGCGCACGCACACGGATCGGACAAGCATGACCCCGAACACCAGTACCTGGTCTGTGACCTGGACAGCGGCGGGGCGTTCCTAACCCTGACGACAGAGGTCGGGGCGACGGCGCCCTCCGTCTCGCCGGACGGCAAGTGGGTCTACTACTTTGTGAACGAGACGGAGGTGGGGGGCGGCCGGCTCACGCTGAAGCGTGTGCGGATGGATGCCACCGAGCGCGAGACGCTCCTCGTCATCGACGCGCCCATCGCGGGGACCGACCTGCGCCCGTCACACATCTACCCGCTCTCCACCATTCGCTCCGACGGAGACAGCCTGGCCCTGTCCTGCTTTCTGCGCGATGGCGAGCGCGACGATCTGCCCTGGGGCCTGATGGTCTTTGACCTGCGGGCCGGCACGGTGCGCGTGGTGTTGCAGGGGAACGACTGGATCAACATCCACCCACAGTATTCGCGCTCGCTCGACCCGCTCGCCAAGCACGACATTCTGGTGCAACAGAACCACGGCTACTTCCACGACCCGGGCGACGGGGCGTGGCGCTTCTCGCACAACAGCACTGGGGCCGATATCCACGTTATCTGCGACGACGGCAGCAACTTTCGCAACATGCCCTGGGGGCGCGACGGCAACGAGTTCTGCCAGGGCCACCAGTGCTGGATCGGGCGGTCGACGCGGGCCATCACATCCACCGGGACGCGCCGTCCGGCGGAGCAGCAGATCATCGCGGGCCGGGCGGCGCCGTATGCCGGGCACGTGGGCCTGGCCACGCCGGGCGGCTGGCGCAACGACATGACCCGCTCTTTCGCCTCGCCGCACTTTCACCACTTTGCCACCGACATTGCCGGGCGCACGTTCATCTCAGACTGGCGCTTTGAGGAGCGGCAGGCCATCTACCTGGCCCACTTCCCGAACGACGACGAGGCGCCCCTGGAGGGCTACACTTACCTCTGCGATCCGCGCTCGAGCTGGAAGAAAGAAAGCCACGTGCATCCGTTCCTGTCGCCGGATGGTTCCCATGGCTTTTTCAACTCGGACGAGAGCGGCACCCTGCAGGCCTACATGGTGTGCGGCTGGTAGGCAGCGCGGCTGCTCGGGCGCCCGCTGCTCGCAGCGGCTACGGGTGGCGCCCATTCAGACAGCACAGGTCATTCTGCGCGGCCCGCCTCACTGGCGGGCCGCGGCGTGCCAGCACGCAGGGCGCGGCTGCTCAGGGGCCGGCGGCCGGCTGCGGCGCTTTACGCGCCCCCCGCTCCGTGGCACAATGCGGCATCTCGTTCGACAGTGGCCTTGCGGCATGGCGCGTAGCGGCGCTCGTGAGCCCGCAAAGGAGGATACTCGTATGCTGGGTCTTTATGATCGGACGCCCTCGCGGCGCAAGGTGATCCTGGATGGCTGGTGGCAGTTCGCCGTGACGCCCGACGCCGACCGCCCCCAAGTCGGCGGCCGCCCCGAGTTCCCCGAGGAGGATAGCACGCGCATCAGCGTGCCGGGCGTGTGGGAGACGGAGCTGGGCTTTGAGACCTACCAGGGCGTGGCCTGGTACCGCAAAGTCTTTGAGGCGCCTTTCGAGGGGCCCTGCCTGCTTACCTTTGGTGCCGTGGCCTACCAGGCCGAGGTCTGGTTGAACGGCAACTACCTGGGCGCCCACGAGGGCGACTTTACCTCCTTCCGCTTCCTCACCGAACTCCGCGCTAAGGAGAACGAGCTGCTCGTTCGTGTGGACAACCGCCACACCGACGAAAGCCTGCCCAAGGAGGTGGTGGACTGGTACCCCTACGGCGGCATCACCCGCTCGGTGGTGTGTGAGGAGATCGGCGACGCCTTCATCGAGCGGCTGCAGATCGTCGGCCGGCCCGACGGCCAGGTGGACCTGCGCGCCTTTGTGCGCAACCGCTCGTCTCAGGAGGTGACCCTGCTGCTCACCGCGATCGTCGGCGAGCACGCCGCGGCCCAGCGCTTTGTCACTCTGGGTGCCGGCGTGGCAGTGGCCGAGGAGATGCGCCTCACCATCGAGGACCCGGAGCCCTGGTCTCCGCACAACCCGACCCTGTACGAGGCGGTGGTCTCGCTCGGCGACGACGTCTACGTCGAGCGCATCGGCCTGCGCGAGGTCCGCACGGATGGGGCCACGCTGCTCCTCAACGGCGAGCCGATCTGGCTCCGCGGTGTGAACCGCCATGAGGACCATCCCGACTGGGGCTTTGCCCTGCCCAACAAGATCATGCAGAAGGATGTCGACATCATCATGTCGCTCGGCTGCAACGCCGTGCGGGGGTCGCACTATCCGAACCACCCCACCTTCCTCGATCTGTGTGACGAGAACGGCCTGCTCTTCTTCGCCGAGGTGCCCGGGTGGCAGTACAACGCCTATCAGCTGTCGCACTCGCCGACCAAGGACAAGTTGGCCGCCCAGCTGCAGGAGATGGTCACCGAGCAGTTCAACCATCCGTCGATCATCATCTGGAGCCTGCACAACGAGTGCGATACAGAAGTGTTCCGTGAGCCGGACCTCGACGTGCGCACCGCAACCGAGGAGCTGTTCCGCCTGGCCCGCTCTCTGGACGACTCTCGCCTGATCACCTACGCCTCGCACCGGCACTGGAACGACAAGCACTTTGACCTGGCCGATGTCGTTTGCCTGAACCAGTACATCGGCTGGTACGTGAACGACCTGGACGGCGCCGACTTTCCCGAGTACCTGGCCCGCATCGCGGCCATGGTGCCTGACAAGCCGGTTCTGATCACCGAGTTCGGCGCCGAGGGCCTTTCCGGGTACCACTCGATGCCGGGCCGCAAGTGGAGCGAGGAACACCAGGCCGATCATCTGGCGTCCCAGATCGCGGACATGCGCGCGAACCCGCACGTGGCGGGCTGCTTTGTCTGGCAGTACTGTGACGTTACCTGCAACCCGGAGCGGGCCATTCGACGGGCTCGATCCATGAACAACAAGGGCATTGTGGACGAGTACCGCCGCCCCAAGCTGGCCTATCACGCGGTCGCCTCGCTGTTCGAGCTGATCGCTGACGAGGACGAGGGCGCCGAGTAGAGACCTTCCCCACCCAGCCCGGATGGGCGCCGCGCCGGACGGCCGGCGTCCATCCAGGCGGCCACAGTCTAGCACGCCAGTCGTTAGCGTGTGAGGAACCTATGGTGACTACCCTTTCCCTCGACGGACGCTGGGAGGTTGGCCTCGAGCGCCGTTACGACCATGACGCGACCGTGCCCGGCCTGGCTGCAGATCCCGCCCGGGCCGACCAGGGCGTGCTCTGGTATCGGCGCCGGGTGCGCCTGCCCGCAGGAGATTGGACCCATGGCACGCTGCTCCTCAAGGGGGCGCGCTTCTGCCCGACCGTGTACGTCGACGGGCACGAGGTGTCGCGCGCGCCTGGGGGCATGACGGCGACCTACCACCCGCTGGCCAGCACGGCGGTGCGCCCGGGCGCCGAGATCCTGCTGGAGGTGGCGCTGCTCCCCCTGGCCGACGTGCCGATTGAGGATGCCTCGCGCATCCCCGAGGCCGACTGGTGGCGCTCCAACACGTCCTCGTGCCTATGGGACGAGGTCTCTCTGCGGCTGCACGGGCCGGCCTGCTTGGCCCGCGTGGTGCCGATGACTCGCTTTGCGGAGGATCGGCTGGACGTGGCCTGGCGCGTGCGCTGCCCGGGAACCGTGGACGGGCCCCTTGCGGTGCGCGTCGAGGTCGTCGACAGCGACGCGCAGGTGGTCGCCGAGGGGCAGGCCGCGGCCGACGCCGAGAGCGGCCTGCTGCCGGTTCGGCTGGGCGGCGCGGTGCGCCCCTGGAGCCCGGCCGCGCCGACACTGTATACCCTCCGCACCACCCTGCGGGATGCTGCTGGGGCCCTGCTCGACGCGGTGGAGCACCCCTGGGGATGCAAGGATTTCCGCGTCGAGGGCCTCGGCTTTCGCCTGAACGGGGAGCCGGTGCGCCTGCGAGGGGGCACGGTGGTCTGGCATCGCTGGGCGCGCGACCCGGAGGCCAGGGAGTTGGCCTTTGACGTCGACTGGTTCGAGGAGAACGTCGTGCGCCGCCTTCTCTCCTTCGGGGCCAACACGCTGCGCTTCCACCTCGGTATGCCGCCCGAGGCGCTTCTCGACCTGTGCGACCGCTACGGCCTGCTGGTACAGGCCGAGTGGAGCTTCTTCCACGGCATCCGCGCCTCGCACGAGAGCCTCGTCGCCCAGTGGCGCGACTGGTTCGACCTGTTGATGCGCCACCCCTCGGTGGCCATCATCCATCCCTGGAACGAGAGCGGCGGCGACGAGGTGGCCAAGGCCTTCGGCGCGCTGGAGGAGGTCACGGCGGGCTACCCGCCCCAGGTGCTGGCCCATCGTGACGTGATCCACGTGCACAAGTACTGGTGGAGCCTGTTCGAGAACCTGGGCTTGTACTACGATTCGGCCGCCCAGTTCGACCGCCCCATCATGGTGGACGAGTTCGGCGGCAACTACCTGGACGGCAACGGCGACCCAGGTCGCTATCCCACGCTGCCCGGCGCGCTGTTGCGCTTCCTCGGCCGCGGACACACCCGCGAGGAGCGCCTGACGCTCCAGACCGAGGCCAACACCCAGATGGCCGAGTACTGGCGGCGCCTTGGCGCAGCCGGCTTTAGCCCCTTCTGTATCCTCGGGTCTCCGGAGGATGGCTCCCATCATTTCCTCGGCCCCCTCGCCGAGGGGCGCCCCAAGCCCGTCTGGGCCGGCCTCGCCGCGGCCTACTCTCCGCTGGCCGTCAGCCTGGAGGTGTGGGACCGCAACTTCGTGCCCGGGCAGCGTGCCACGCTGCCCCTGTACCTGATCAACGACACCGGCGCGCCGGCCGAGATGGCCGCGACGGTGGAGGTCCTGGCCGAGGGCGCCACCGAGGCGTGCGCGCAGGCGCAGGTGCGCGAGCGGGTGGAGGCGCACAGCACGGCGCGGCGGGAAGTCACCCTGGCCCTGCCGGCCGACGAAGGGGACTGGCGCTTCCGCGCCACCCTGCAGAACCCACCCGCCGAGGTCCAGCAGCCGGTGACGTCGACGTGGCGGTTCCGCACCCTGCGGCCGCGCGTGCCGGCGGCCGCCATAGGGATGAAGGTCGCCCTGCTGCCCGGGGAGGAGGAGCTGCGCGACCTGGCCGTTTCCTGCGGCTGGGCGCCGACCGGCTGGGACGATCCCGAGGCCGGGGTCATCGTCGGGTCACGGGCCACCTGGGAAGCCCTGGGCGACGAGGCGTCCTTGGCGGAAGCGCTCGCTGTAGCCGTCCGGGGGGGGCGCTCGGTGGTGCTCCTGGACGTGGGACCGCGGTACCTTGGCCAGGGCTATCTGGAGGGCGGCGCGCTGGGCCGGCTGGACGGCGTGATGACCGTGGAGGAACCGCGCGTAGCGGTGCGCCGCCTGTTTGGCGGCCTGCAGGTGACCTTCCGCGAGCTGCCCGAGCCCGAGAGCTGCCTGCACCCCTCCGCTGTCGACGCGTCCCTATGGGAGGGGCTGAGCCGGGAGGCCACCTGGCTCTGGAACGGCCTACGGGGCGGCCTTGTTGCTCCGGCGGCCGATATGACCCTCTCTGGCCTGGCGCCCGATGCTTTCCTGGCCTCCTGGGCCGAACGCGGGGCCGACGCGCAGGCGATCCGGGGCTCCTCGTACTATGCCTTCGAGCTGGCCGGGCATTATGCCTTTGCCACGACCGACGATGCGGAGGCACACGATGCGCTGCGCCGCCGCGTGCGCTTCCTCGTGGAAGACGCCCCCGCCCTGGCCACCGCGATCAACCCCGAGGCGCCCATTACCGTGCACGACCTGGCTGCCGGCTATCGCGCTAGCGCCGAGGGCGCGGCCAGGAGCCTGACGCCCCTGGCAAACTGCGGCGCGAACCTGTCGCGCACGCCGGTCGTCGAGGTGCGCTTTGGCGGAGATAGCGGCCGCCTGATCATCTCACAGCTCCTCACCGCCGGGCGGCTGGCACCCGGCTACGGCTCCGAGGGTCTGTACGGGCTGCGCGTCGACCCGACCGCGCAGCAACTGGTCATCAACATGGTCGCCCGCAGCGCGCCGGCCGCGTCAGGAGGAGCACAGAGGTGAGGAGCGATTGGACCGGCATCCGCAACCCCGTGCTCGACAGGCGGCCGGGCATCTATGCCCGCGACCCGGCCCTGGTGCTCGCCGACGGCGTACTGCGCTGCTACCATACTGCCGTCGAAGAGCGAGAGGGCGCTTACCGATTGTTCGTGGACGTCGCCGAAAGCGAGGACCTGGCCCACTGGGGTGCGGTGCGCCGGCTGACCCATTCGCCCCTGAACTACTCGAGCCCCGGCAACGCGCTGTGGGTAAAAGGGCGCTGGGAGCTGTGCCTGCAGAGCTACCCGATGGCAGCGGGCGAGCTCTACGGCAACGAGACGTCGCGTCTGTGGCTCATGGCGAGCGACGACCTGGAGACCTGGGGTGAGCCGCGCCTGATCGCCCCGCAGGGCTGCACGGCGCGCTGGTCTCGTTCGCATCGGCAGATCGACCCCTACCTCGTCCGCCACGACGGTCGCTACTGGTGTTTCTACAAGACGGCGGGGCGCCTGGGCCTCTTGGTCTCCGACGATCTGCACGCCTGGGAGGAGGCCAGCCCCGACCGGCCGGTGCTGGGCCCCGAGGACACCCCCGACGGTGCCACGGTCGAGAACCCCTGCGTGGTGCGCTCGGGCGACGACTTTGTGCTCTTCTTCGCCCCCTGCCGGCCGGGGCGGGGCATTGGCGTGGCGCGCTCCGCCGACCTGATTCACTGGCGGGAGGTGCGCTACCTGGAGGATTTCCCCCGCCTGCCATGGGCGCCCAACGGGCCGACGGCCGCCATGGTTCTCGATGCCCGCGAGGAGCTCGGGCATTGGCTGATGGCCTTCCATGGGGAGACGGACCGGGCCCACGGCGCCGCCCTCGGCCTGGCCTGGAGTGACGATCTGGTTATCTGGCACGCCCCGTGAATGGTACTTCCCGGATGGGTTTCGTATAGCTGAGGAGAACGCGTGATGACTAGGAACGTGATTGCCGCCCGCCACAACTTGCCCGACGTGTGGGGCGAAGGGGCCCTCTTTGCCTTTTCCGGCATGGACGGCGAGACCAATGCTGCCTCAGAGTTCGTCGGCAGCTACTGGCGCGAGCCGTACGGACTGCTCTTTCACACCCCACGACGGCGCATCCTCGAGATCTCGCTGCGCACCACCGGGAAGGTGCGCGTCGCCACGGGCGACGTGTACGCCGTCGAGACGGAAGTGGGCGACCTCGTCGTGGCCTACTCTGCGTGGCACACGATCGTCGGGAGCATGCCCGCGGCGGCCAAGATGGTCCTGCGGATGGAGTCTGGCGAGCAGGCCGAGTACCGCGACCCGGTGTGGGTCTCTGCGGACCCCGAGCACGGAGACGTGCTGGCGGGCCTGCAGGAAGGCACCCGCTTTTCGCTGGCCTACGGGAAGACGGTTGACGAAGCCCGCCAGCGGGCCATCGACGGCCTGGCCCAGGACCTGGCCACTGTCGTCGAGGCCAGGCTGGCCCCCTACGACGCCCTTCCGGACCTGGGCGACCCCGTGCGCAACCGCCTGCTGCGCAAGGCGTTCGACGTCATCCGCGTGAACACCCTGGCCCCGGAGGGCGCCATCCGGTACTACTGGTCGACGCCCGATCGCGTCCCGCACAAGCACATGTGGCTGTGGGACACGACCTATCATTCGCTGGCTATGAACCGGCTGCGCCCGGAGCTGGCCTGGGAGTGGCTGGCGTCGATTCTGGAGGCCCAGCGCCCCGACGGCATGGTCCCGCACATGAACACCGTGCTCGGCGGCGGGTCAGACATCACCCAGCCGCCCATCCTGGCCTGGGGCGTGTGGGAGAACTACCTGGCCCTGCCCGACAAGGACCACCTGCGCCAGGCCCTGCCGCGGCTGGAGGCCTACCTGGAGTGGGACGTCCAGAACCGTGACAAGAACGGCAACGGCCTGCTCGAGTGGTTCATCGAGGGGAACGTGTACTGCCGCTCCGGCGAGTCGGGGCTGGACAACTCGCCCCGCTTTGACAAGGCCATCCTGCTCGATGCCGTTGACTTTTCCGTGTTCGCCGCGCGCGACATGGCCTTCGTGGCCCGCATCGCCCGCGAGCTGGGTGAGGCGGAGAAGGCCGAGTCGTGGGCCAAGCGCTCGCGCGAGATGGCGGCGCGCGTCCACGAGCTGCTGTGGAACGAGGATGAGAGATTCTACTTTGACCGTGAGATGGACGGCACCTGGTCGACGGTTCGCGCGATCACGGGGTTCCACCCGCTGCTGCTGGACGACCTGCCTGCAGATCGGCTGGACGCCTTGGTCGAGGCCCTGCGCGACCCGCGGCACTTTGGCGCGGCCTTCCCCGTCCCGAGCGTGGCGCTGTCTGACCCGGAGCACTCGACGGACCTGTGGCGCGGCGGCACGTGGCTGAACATGAACTACGTGGTGCACCACGGGCTGCGGCTGCAGGGTCGCACCGAAGAGGCCCGCCAGATCGCGGAAAAGTCCCTGGCCTACGTGAACAAGTATTATGAGCGCTATGGCGTGCTGTTCGAGTACTATGACTCCACCGATCGCCTGCCGCCGGTGGCCTGCGACCGCAAGGGCCCTCGGGTGGAGCCGTACGACATCCGCCGCAAGATGGACTCCATCCGCGACTATCACTGGACGGCGGCCATGACGACGATCTTCCTGCTCGAGGGATATCATCTGGCCGATATCTAGATCGAGATAGCAGAGGTGGGGGCACCCTGCCCCCACCTCTGGCCGGCTGCCCGGGGCTGCGCTGGGCAGGCACCACACGCACACCCTGGAACGGAGTGGAGCATGCCGTCGATAGAGGACCGCGATAACCGCCCCAACATTGTCGTCATCCTGGTCGACGACATGGGCTATTCAGATATCGGGTGTTTTGGCTCAGAGATCCGCACGCCGGCCATCGACCGCCTGGCCACGGAGGGCGTGCGCTTTACCCAGTTCTACAACTGCGCACGTTGCTGCCCGACGCGCGCCTCCATCCTGACCGGCCTATACCCACACCAGGCCGGCGTGGGCCACATGGTCGCCAACCTGGGTGTACGCTCTTACCAGGGTTACCTGCGCGACGACTGCGTGACGATCGCCGAGGTCCTGCGTGAGGCGGGCTACCGCACCATGATGTCGGGCAAGTGGCACGTCGGCGGCTCCTATACGATCAACTCGGAGGAGTGGCACCCCGGCACCCCCGACGCGCCCCGCCCGGTGGACCGCGGCTTTCAGGAGCACTGGGGGATCCTGGGTGGCGCCGGCAGCTACTTCCGGCCGCACACGCTCATCCACAACGAGACCCTGATCGAGGTGCCCGACGAGGGCTTTTACCTTACCGATGCCATCACCGACAGGGCCGTGGGAATGATCGACGGCGCCGCCGATGCCCAGGAGCCCTTCTTTCTCTACCTCGCCTACACCGCCCCTCACTGGCCCCTCCACGCCCTCCCGGAGGACGTCGAGCGCTATCGCGGCACCTATCGGAGCGGTTGGGACGCCCTGCGCACCGCGCGCCACGAGACCCTCAAGGGGAACGGCATCCTGGATCCCAGGTGGCCAATCTCCCCGCGCGATGAGACGGTACCCCCCTGGGACGACGCGCAACACCAAGACTGGGAAGACGCGCGCATGGCCGTCTACGCCGCCCAGGTCGACCGGCTTGATCAGGGCATCGGCCGGGTCATGGCCAAGCTGCGTGAGGAGGGGCTGGAGGAGAACACCCTGGTGTTCTTCCTGTCTGACAACGGTGGCTGCGCTGAACTGATGCGCGAGGACGGCCCCCGCCGCTCGGTGCTCAGCGAGACGGTCGACGGGCGACCGGTGCGGGTAGGGAATCGTCCGGAGATCATCCCCGGCGGCGCCGACACGTTCCTGAGCTACGATACCCCCTGGGCCAACGCCTCCAACACGCCCTTCCGCCTGTACAAGCACTGGGTGCACGAGGGGGGCATCTCCACCCCGCTCATAGCCTACTGGCCCGCGCGGATAGGGGGCGGCCGGATCGTCCACTCCCCAGGCCACGTGATCGACATCATGGCCACCTGCGTGGACGTGGCCGGTGCTGAGTATCCCGAGTGGTACGGCGAGCGTGAGGTCACCCCCCTCGAGGGCGAAAGCCTCCTGCCGGCCCTGCGCGGCGAGGAGTGGACCCGCGAGCGCCCCATCTACTGGGAGCATGAGGGGAACCGGGCCGTCCGCATGGACCGCTGGAAGCTGGTGAGCAAGTTCCCCGGCGACTGGGAGCTGTACGACATGATCGAGGATCGCACCGAGCTTGTCGACCTGGCGGGGCGCCACCGGCCACAGCGCGACCGGATGATCCGGGCGTATGACGAATGGGCAGAGCGCGTCGAGGTGCTGCCGTGGGAGCGCCTGCGCTCCAGGCGGCTCTACTAGCGTGATAGATGCGTTCCAGCGACCCCACGAGGCCAAGCACACAATGACAAAGGAGTCGGGATATGGCGCTGACACCTGAATGGCGCGACCGCATCATCGCCTGGCGAGAGGAGCTGCCCAGGCAGTTCTATGAGGAGCTGGGGCCCGTGCCCCTGGAAGGGTTCGTTACCACGGAGCAGTTGCGGCTCAGGGAGGCTCTGACGCGGCCCTTCCAGGCCATGCCGGAGGGTACCGCCTGGGGCGCCAAGTGGGAGTACGCCTGGTTCCGCGGCAGGGTGACCGTGCCCGAGTGCGGCGCCGGGCGGCGCATTGCGCTCCGCGCCAACCCGGGCGGCGAGAGCGCTATCTATGTGAACGGCGTCTCTGCCGGGGCGCGCGACCGGCAACACCATGAGCTGACCCTGACGCGCGAGGCCATCCCGGGCGCCACCTACGACGTGGCCATCGAGGCTTACGCCGGCCACGGTCCGCGCGTCGCGCATGCGGGTCCCATCCCTCCGGGACGCGAGACGGTGCCGGAGCCGCCGGCCACCCAGGCGGTGGTGGGCCACACCTCGTTTGGCATCTGGCACGAGGAGGTCTACCAGCTGTGGATCGACGTCGAGGCCCTCTGGGGTATCCGCGAGAACATCGACGCGAACTCGCTGCGCGTGGCCGAGATCGACGCGGGGCTGCGCGACTTTGCCCTGATCGTTGACTATGAGCAGCCGCGCGAGGCGTTCCTGGCCACGGTAGCGCAGGCGCGCGAACGCCTGCAGCCCCTGCTCGCCGCCGAGAACGGCTCCACGACGCCGACGCTGTACGGCTTTGGGCACGCGCACATTGACGTGGCTTGGCTGTGGCCCCTGGTGGAGACCGAGCACAAGTGCGTGCGCACCTTTGGGACGCAGTTGGCCCTGGCCGAGGAGTACCCCGGCTACGCGTTCCTGCAGAGTGAGCCGCACGTCTACTGGATGATCAAGAACTCTTACCCGGAGCTCTACCGCCGGGTAAAGGAGGCCGTCCGCAAGGGGGCCTTTATCCCCGAGGGCGGCATGTGGGTGGAGGCGGACACCAACGTGCCCAGCGGTGAGAGCCTCATCCGCCAGTTCCTGTTCGGCAAGCGCTTCTTCCGCGAGGAGTTCGGCGTCGAGAACGAGATCCTCTGGCTGCCGGACGTCTTTGGCTACTCGGGCGCGCTGCCACAGATCATGCGCGGCTGCGGGATACCCTACTTTGCGACGGCCAAGATCTTCTGGGCCTATCACGGCGGGCAACCCTTCCCCTACAACACGTTCATCTGGGAGGGGATCGACGGCTCCGAGGTGAAGGTCCACCTGATGAACGAGTACAACTCGCGTACCGACACGCCCTCACTGATCGAGCGCTGGGATGGCCGCGTGCAGAAGGATGGCATCGCTACGCGCCTGTTGCCCTTTGGCTTTGGCGACGGTGGGGGCGGCCCCACCCGCGACCACCTCGAGTACGTGCGGCGCGCCCGCAATCTCGAGGGGGTGCCCCAGGTCGTCATCGGCAGCCCGATCGAGTTCTTCCGCGATCAGGAGCGGCGTGGCTGGCCGACGGAGCGCTTTGTGGGCGAGCTGTACTTCCAGGCGCACCGGGGCACCTACACGACCCAGTCGCGCACCAAGCGCGGCAACCGCAAGAGCGAGTACGCCCTGCGCGAGGCCGAGCTGTGGGCCAGCGCCGCGGGAGCCCTGGCCAGCCGGGACTACCCGCAGGCGGCGCTGACGGAGGCCTGGCGCCAGGTGCTGCTGAACCAGTTCCACGATATCATCCCGGGCTCGTCGATCCAGCGGGTCTACGAAGAGGCTGAGGCGGGCTACGCCCAGGCCGAGGCCTGCGGGCGCGCCGAGGCCGACGCGGCCGCGAGCGCCCTGGTTCAGCCGGGCGCGGCCGTGACGGTGTTCAACTCCCTTTCCTGGCCGCGCCGCGCCGCCGTGCCGCTCCCCGCCGGCTGGCAGGGTGCTATCGACGGCCAGGGACGGGCGCTGCCGGCCCAGGCCGATGGTGGGCAGGTCTACGCCGAGGTCGAGGCACCTTCCTGCGGCTGGACGACGCTCACCGCGGGCAAGCCCGCGCCGGCGGCCGGCGCTGTCCGCGCCACTCCGACGCTCCTGGAGAACGACGTGATCCGCGTGACCCTGAACGCGTTCGGCGAGTTCACCAGCATCTGGGACAAGGAAGCGAACCGCGAATGGGCCGCGGGCGGCGCCAACATCCTGCGCATGTTCCAGGATATCCCCTCCAAGTGGGACGCCTGGGATATCGACAGCATCTACCGCCTCACTCCGGTGGAGCTCCCGGCGCCGGCCGAGATCCGCGTGACGGCGAGCGGGCCGCTCTTTGCCGAGTTGAGCGTGACGCGGCGCCTGAACGAATCCACCATGACCCAGCGGATCCGCCTGCACCGCGGCAGCCGACGGGTGGAGTGCCACACCGTCGTCGACTGGCAGGAAACGCACAAGATGCTCAAGGTCGCCTTCCCGGTGACGGTGCACGCCAGCGAGGCGCTGCATGAGATCCAGTACGGGCACATCAAGCGGCCCAACCACCGCTCGATGCCCTACGACGCCGACCGGTATGAAGTGTCCAACTTCAAGTGGACGGCCCTCGTCGAGGAGGGGCGCGGCTGCGCCGTGCTCAACGACTGCAAATACGGCGTTGACGTCCTGGGAGACACGATCTCACTGACGCTGCTCCGCTCGCCGCTGGCGCCCGACATGTTCGCAGACAAGGGCCGGCAGGAGTTCACCTACGCCTTCACCGCCTGGAACGGTCCCCTGGCCAGCAGCCCGCTGGTGCGCGAGGGGTACGAGCTGAACGTCGCCCCGCTCATGGTGGCGGGGAGCGGTGGGGAGCGGTCGCTCTTCGGCGTGGACGCGGAGAACGTGATCATCGACACGGTCAAGACGGCCGAGGACGGCTCGGGCGACGTGATCGTGCGCCTGTACGAGGCCAAGAGGACGGCCACGCGCTGCTCGCTGGCCACGTCGCTGGCGGTGCGGGCGGCCACCGAGACCGACATGCTCGAGAACGCCCTGAAGGAGTTGCAGGTCTCCGGCGGGCAGGTGACGCTGGAACTGCGCCCGTTTGAGGTCAAGACCCTGCGCCTAAAGGTCCGTTAGGGCCGCGCAGAGAGCCGGTTCGCCCGGGGCTCCCTTCCGGAAGGGAGCCCCGCCCCAACCCGGGGCAGAGGCAGGAGGTGAATGAGAGTGCACGTCGCCAGACTGAAGGGTAACCCGATCATCCGCCCAGAGATGGACGCCCGCATGGGCGACAACATCAACGGCCCCTCACTGATCCGCGCCCCCGAGTGGCTCCCCGGGCGCCTGGGCCGCTACTATCTGTACTTTGCGCACCACCAGGGGGACTATATCCGGCTGGCCTATGCCGACGCGCTGGAAGGGCCCTGGAGCATCTACGAGCCGGGCACGCTCACTCTGGAGCAGTCGATCTTTCGCGGCCACGTCGCCTCGCCGGACGTGCACGTGGACGACGAGGCGCGCCAGATCCGCATGTACTACCACGGGGGAGCCAAGCCGGGGCAGGCGATCCCGCAGGGGGAGCAGGGGCAGGGGGCGGCCTACGGGCAGCTCTCAGGGGTAGCCCTCTCGCAGGACGGGATCCACTTTCGTACGCTCGACACGGTCGTGGCCAGCTCGTACCCGCGCGCCTTCTGGCTGCGGGGCTACTGGTACGTGCTGAGCATGCCGGGGCTGCTGTTCCGCTCGCGTGACGGGCTGACCGGCTTCGAGCCCGGCCCCACCCTGTTCGACGCCGACTTTCGCCACGCGGCGGTGCGGCTCGCAGGCGAACGCCTGACGGTGTACTACTCGCACGTGGGAGACTGCCCGGAGCACATCCTGGCCGCCGAGATCGACGTCAGCGGCGACTGGTGCGCGTGGCGCGTCGGCCGGCCGGTCAGCGTGGTCAAGCCGGTGACAGAGTACGAGGGCACCGACCTGCCGCTGAGGCCCTCTCGGCGTGGCTGGGCCCCCCAGCGCGTCCGCCAGCTGCGCGACCCTGGGTACTTTCGGGAGGGGCAGGACGCCTACCTGCTCTACTCGGTGGCCGGTGAACACGGCCTGGCCATCGCCCGCCTTTTCGGCTAGGCCATAGCGCGAGGGCAGCGTCCGGCGGTTGGAGCGCCTCAGATCAGATGTAGTGCAGGCCCTGATCGCGCGCAGCGCGTTCCAGCCGCTGGACAGATATCCTGGCCAGCGCCACGCAGACGACCATCTGCAAGAGCAGCACCGCCCATTCCTGGGTCACCGGTACGATCGTGTTGGTGCGCATGACATAATGCCGCAGGAGGTCCATGCCATAGGTCTGCGGCAGGATCGTCAACCCCACGGCGCGTAGGGCCGGCGGCATGGCCTGCAAGGGCACGAACATGCCCGTCAGCATCTGGAAAGCAAAGTTGAAAAAGCCGAATATGGCGGTGATCTGCCGGTAGCGCAGCGTCAGGGCCGCAAAGAAGGCCCCCAGCTGCACCAGCACGCCCACCGAGAGGGCCGTGGCCAACAGGCCGAGTGCGAGGCCGCCGAGGCTCAGCGTCTCGCGCGTGAACCAGAGGCCCACGGCAAACATGGGGACGAAGAACAGCGTTTCCTGAACGGCCAGGGCGGCCACGTTGCTGATGATGTACCCGTAGCGCGAGAACGGGCAGGTAAAGGTGTAGTCGATCTGCCCGGTGCTCAGCTCGTTGCGGAACATCTCCGAGGCGCCCCACAACGCCACTCCCTGCCACGACTGGTAGCCCACGCCCAGGACGGCAAAGGACACATAGTTGGCCGTTCCGACGGTTCGCTGTAGGAGCTCGATGTCGAAAACCAGGGCAAAGAGGAGCATGCCGACCCCGAACAGCGCCCCGGTGATGAAGCTGAAGACAAAGTTGGCCTTGTACTGCTTGAGGGTCAGCCAGTTGCGCCACACACTCATGTAGAACAGCCGCGCGGTCCCCAGGATTGCGCCTCTCAGCCAGCCCCACAGCGTTGGCGCGCTCCCCACAGACGATTGCACAGCGCTAGCCATGGGTCTCCTCCTCGTCGGCCCGGACCATGATGCTGAAGGCGTCTTCGAGCGACGGCTCCACCATGCGCACCGAGGCGCGGGTGCCGGCCTCGTCCAGCGTGGCGATCACGCGGCGCAGAAGCGAGTACCCGTCGTCCGCATAGAGCCGCAGGGTGCCGCTGTTCACCGCCTGTGAGGCGCTTCCCAGCGCCTGGAGGTCTGCGCGAAGCGGGTCGTCCTGGGCCAGGTCGATCTCGACGATCTCCTGTACCGTGACCGCCCTGCGGAACTCGCCCGGCGTCCCCACAAAGCGCAGGTGCCCCTTGTTGATGAAAGCCAGGCGCGAGCAGAACTCCTCGGCCTCTCGCATGTTGTGGGTGGTCAGCAGGATGGTCATGCCGTGCTCGCCGGCGTAGGCGAGGACGAAATCCTTGACGCGTTCGGCCGTCACCGGGTCCAGGCTCTTGGAGGGCTCGTCCATGAAGACGATGCGAGGCTGGTGCAGCAGGGCGCGCATCACGACGACGAGCTGCTTCTGCCCGCCGGAAAGCGCCGAAAAGTGTGTACCGAGCAGGTCGGTAAAGCCCACGCCCTCGGCTAGCTCCTGGATGCGAGCCCGCGCTACGGGAAGGGGCACCCCGCGCAGGGCGTGGGCAAAGTAGAGCAGGTTCTCGTGCACGGTCAGACGAAATTAGGCCGAGCGTTCCGAATCCTGCCCGGCATAGCCGATGATGCGCCGGATTTGGCCCTCCTCCCTCCCGACATCATACCCGCCGACGCGGGCCGTGCCGGAGGTAGCCCGCAGGAGCGTGGCCAGGATGCGCACCAGCGTGGTCTTGCCGGCGCCGTTGGGGCCCAACAGGCCAAAAACCTCCCCCTCCTGAACCTCAAGGTGAACCCCGGCCAGGGCACGAACGGTCTTTTGGGTGTGGTACTCCTTGACCAACTGGTCGCACAGGATGGCGGGCATATGAACCTCCAGGGGCCAGGCGCCGCCGAGCGGGGACGCCTCAGTCCAGCATGTTGCTATACGGAGAGGAGCGCCGTGGGGTTGCCGCGCGGCGTCCTTTGGGCCTGGCCCGGCCTCAGAAGCACGAGGGGGGCACAATGGCGACGCATCGTGATGAGATCAGCCCGCCATACTCAATGCGCCAGCACTTCTTCTCTGAAAACGGCCTGCGGAGCAGCAGGATCTGCCTCCGGTGCGGCCCGCCGCAAATGGCGAGTCTGCGTCGGCTGGCCGGCCGGCCTGGTGCAGGCCGGCGTTGCCACCGTTGTCACTCCGAGCGGAGTCTGCGGAGCGAGGAACCTCGTCTTTGCCTAGCGTCTGCGCGCCGCAAGGTTAAGACGAGGTCCCGGCCGGCGGACCGGCTGCCCGAAGACTCCGCTCGGGACGACAACGGGTGGCTCGCCGTCCGGCGAGGAGCCCGCGGTCACGCGTCTCCTCGGAAACCGGCCTCCGGAGCAGCAGCATCTTCGGCGGCCCCTCGTTTATATGCCTGCCGGTGTGCGGCCCGGCGCATAGGACGACTCTACTGGGCGTGCCAGATCAGGTATGGCTCGATGCGCTGCCAGGCGCGGTCGATCTCGCGCAGGTCCTCGTCGTCCAGGGGGCGTGCCTCGGTGCGGATGCGGTTGTTGCGCAGCACGCCGCGCCGCACCATGATCTCTTTGGCGTAGGCCATGCCCATCAGGCCCTCGAGCATTAGGTTGGGCAGCAGCCGCTCGTACAGCTCCTCGGCCGCCTCCTGCAGACCGTCGTCGAGCAGCGTCCAGATGCGCTGGACGACGTCGCAGAACTGGCAGGCGTGGATCACCCCGGCGGCGCCCCTGGCCCGCTCGGCGATGAGATAGCGCCCGCCGCCCCCACCCATGACCCCCTTGACGGCAGGGCAGCGCTTGGCCATCAGGCGGCTGATGTTGTGCGTGCTGGGCGGCACTTCTTCCTTCACCCACGACACGTTGTCGATCTCGCTGCACAGCTCCACGATCTGCTCGGCCGACAGCGGCGCGAGGCTGGCGTTCTGAACCCACACCGGGACGTCGACGGCGTCCGAGATGGCCTGATAGTAGGCGCGTATGGTGGGCCAGTCCGGGCGATGAATGTAGGGGGGCATGGCGATCACGGCGTCGGCCCCGACCTCCCGTGCGTACTCGGCATAGCGGACGGCCAGCGGCGTGTTGACCGCCGCGCAGTTGGCCACCACCGGGATGCCGCTGCCGCGGCACTCCTCCACGGCCACGCGCACCATGAGGCGGCGCTCTTCCTCAGAAAGGAGCCGAAACTCGCTGACCATCAGCGGCGTGGCGATACCGCCCACGTGGCTGGCGATGCAGAAGCGCAGCTCGGCACGCAGCGCGGCCTCGTCGATGCGGTCCTGCGCGTCAAACGGCGTCATGGGGATGGCAACGCTGCCCCGCCACCTGTCTCTCGGCATGGATCCCTCCCACAAGTCGATGCCTTGCGCTCCATCGGTTCCGTGTGGCATTCTGTGCGATCTGTGGCAGGGCGTCAACGCGCCGAGTGTTTGGCCTTGCTCGCGAGGGCGCATACAATGAGGGCTGCGAGCCGGGCAATCCAAGCACTTACCCGGAG
>JAAZBY010000092.1 GCA_012513595.1 Chloroflexota bacterium | reverse complement strand
GAGACCGACATCGCCAACGCCAGCCGGCCCATCAAGCAGAGCGAGGCCGAAGCCTGCCGAGCCATAGGCCGCGAGCCGCTCGAGTTCCGCGTGGGCACCGATGCGGTGGCCGTCGTCGTCAGCCATGAGAACACCTTCCTCCGCGACGTGACCCTCGAGCAGTTGGCCGCCATCTTTTCCTCGGAGGCGGAGAACTGGTCGGACGTCGACCCCTCCTGGCCGGCAGAGGCCATCCGGCGCTTCAGCCCAGGCACCGACAGCGGCACCTTTGACTACTTTGTTGAGCAGGTGCTGGGCAAGGATGCCGACCGACTGCTCAAGGCCAGCAACCTCCAGCTGAACGAGGACGACAACGTGCTGGTTCAGGGCGTGCTCGGCAGCCCTTACGCCATCGGGTACTTTGGCTACGCCTACTATCACGAGAACGCCGGCACGCTCCAGGCGCTGTCGATCGAGGGAGTGCCCCCCACCGCCGAGACGGTGGGCAGCGGCGACTATGCCCTGGCCCGGCCGCTGTTCATCTACTCCACGGCCTCGGTGATGCGAGAGAAGCCGCAGGTGGCGTCGTTCATCAACTTTTACCTCACCTACGTGGACGAAGAGATCATCCGGGTCGGTTACTTTCCCGCCAGCGACGAGGCCCTATCTGGGGCCCGCCAGGCCTGGCTCGAGGCGATGCGGCCCTAGCAGTCCCCTTGGCTCCTTCGAGGCGCGGCGTGGGCGAGCCCGCCCCACCGTGCCTCTCCATGCGAGCGAGACGACAGAGGAGATAGTGTGAACCATACTGGGCTGTGGCGAGGACGCTATGGGGAGGCTGGCTGCCAGTCGCCTCTGGGCAGGCTCTGGCGCCCCGGTGAGGCCTTGGTGGAGCGGGCGCTGGGCGCCTGTGGCGTGCTGTCGATTTTGACGACGGTGGGCATCGTCGTCATCCTAGGGCGTGAGGCGCTGCGCTTCTTTCTGAGTGACGGCGTCAGCCTGCGCGAGTACCTGCTGACGACGTCGTGGCAGCCTGCCGCCGGCCAGTTCGGCATCTGGCCGCTGGCGCTCTCCACGATCATCACGAGCGCCATCGCCGTGGCTGTGGCGCTGCCCCTGGGCCTCGGCGTGGCCCTGTATCTCAGCGAGTACGCCTCCCCCAAGGCTCGTGGGCGCCTCAAGCCCGCGCTAGAGGTTCTGGCGGGCATCCCCACCGTGGTGTACGGGTACCTGGCGCTGACCTTCGTCACGCCGCTTCTTCGTGGCCTCTTGGGGCGGGACGTGGTCGAGATCTACAACATGGCCTCGGCCGGTATCGTCATCGGCATCCTGATCCTGCCGCTGATCAGCTCGATGAGCGAGGATGCGTTCAGCGCGGTGCCCCGCTCGTTGCGTGAGGCGGCCTACGCCCTGGGGGCGACCAAACTGGAAACAGCCCTTCAGGTCGTGCTCCCAGCGGCAGCCTCGGGCATTGGGGCGGCGCTGATCGTGGGCATGTCGCGGGCGATTGGTGAGACGATGGTCGTGGCCATCGCGGCGGGCTCCGGCCCGGCCTTCACCTTCAACCCACTGCGGGCCGCCGAGACGATGACGGGGCACATCGTGCGGATCAGCGGGGGAGACCTGAGCTACGACTCCCTCGACTACAACAGCCTGTTCGCGATCGGCCTGACGCTGTTCTTGGCCACTCTGGGCCTCAACGTCATCAGCCGGCGCATCGTGCGGCACTTGCGCGAGGTGTACGAATGAGCGACGTGCGCCACTGTGAACCGTCGGGCTATGCCCACAACCTGCGCTCCAGGCACCGCCTGGGCAGCGGGGTGGTGCTGATCCTCCGGGCGGCCACCGCCGTGAGCGTCCTGGTGCTGGCCGCCCTCCTGGGAACCGTGCTGAACCAGGCCTTCGGGCCCGTGCTGATGCAGAATGCCGTCGAACCCGGCGCCCTGGCCGTCGACGGCCGCCGGCTGGAGGACTTGGCGGCGGAGGACCTCCTGGCGATCCTGCGGGCTAACCTCTCGACCGGGCTGCTGCGCCGGCTAGAGAGCGAGCGGCCACTGGCCCAACGGGAGCGCGCGGAGCTCTACGGGCTAGTGGTCGAACGGGTCGTGCAACCCCACGTGGTAGAGACCTGGTCGCTCAGCGACGGGGTGCTTGCCAGGGGGGACATCAGCGAGGCCCTTGAACGGCGGCCCGGCGCCTGGCTGGAGTTCCGTGCCTGGCTCACGCCGCGTTTCCTGATCAGTCCGCAGTCGAGCGTGCCGGAGGAGGCCGGCGTGCGCACCGCGGTGCTGGGCTCACTGTGGGTGATCGTGATCACCCTGGCCACGGCCTTTCCGATCGGTGTGGGGGCGGCGGTCTACCTGGAGGAGTATG
>JAAZBY010000091.1 GCA_012513595.1 Chloroflexota bacterium | reverse complement strand
GCTCGGCCACTACCTCCTGCAGCAGCCCGGCCCGCGCGCGCACTTCGCTGCGCGCCGCCCGGATATCGGCCGGCAGCCGCAGCCCCGCCAAGAGCGCGCACTGCACGTCCCCCAGCAGCCGATCGTAGGCCTGCGCTAGCTCCAGCAGGGCCGTACGGACGCGCTCCAGATACTCGTCAATGAGCCTGTCAGGCAGATCGTCATAGCCCAGCGCCTCCCGCAACTGCCGGAAGAGCAACGTGTGCGGCTCCCGCGCAGAAAAGAGCGCACCGCGAAGCCCACGCGCCCCCGCGCTGATCCGTTGCGTGTTCTGCGAGTACCTCGGCAAACGCGCCGCAAACCCCATCAGCAGGCGCACGTCGTGCACCAGGCTCACCTGCTCGGGCGCCACATCCCGATCAAAAAGCCGCGCATACCCCGTCAGCAGCCGCTCGCGCCCCGTGCTGAGCGGGTAGCGCTGCACCTTGAACCGCTCCGGCACCCGCAACAGCCGCTCGTACACCGCGATGCCGGGGTTCGGCACGAACGTGCCCTCCTCGAAAAGGGCCACCTCCGCCTCCCAGTGCAGCATCGCCGCCGTCAGGTACACGGGCAGCAGCCCCTCCTTGATCCCGAACGGAGGCGCGCTCAGCACCTCGTACAGCGCCGTCACCGGCTGTGCCGCCCCCTCCGTCTCGGCCAGGAAGGCGCCCATCCGCTTCCACAGCGGCCCCACCGTGCGCGGGTCATCCCCTTCCGGCCGCCCAAACACCCACCGATCCCCCTGCTTCTGGTGCAGGCCGCTCTCCTTCAGAATCGAAAGGTACATGCTGACCTCGGGCGGGTACCTCTCCGCCAGCCCCAGGCGCTCCTCGCCACCGTGCTCCAGCATCGCCTCGATGAGGCTGCGCCGCGCCCCAGCCGCCGCCGACGACAGCGACCGCCGGTTCAGCAACTCGTTCTTGGCGATCGGCGCGGCCCCGTACACCTCGTCGCACGCGCCCGACAGCGCCGCAGTCAGCTCCCTGGCCGACCCAAACTCTACTATCCGCCCACCGCGCACCCACCGCGCAGATTCGTAACAGAAGGCCAGATCAAAGCACCGCGACAGCGCCCGCCCCAGGCCCTCGCGGGCGGCGCGCTGGCGCGCCCGCAGCTCCAGCCGCGCCACGCGGTCCCCCTCCAGTTCGGCGATGTTCGACACCACCCACTCCCAGGCCGCCACCTCGCGCAGCCCCTCGCGAACCCCGTGCATGTCCCGCGGGATCGCAAAGAAGAACTGGTCGCACCGGGGCCACCCCAGCCCCCGTGAGAACTCGGCCACCTTCCCGGCGGCCTCCTCGGGCGTCACCTCGGCAGGCGGCACCACGAACACCACCGCCCCGTCCGCCTCGCCCAGCGGGCGCTCCGCCACCCCAGCAACCTGCGCGAGGTCCACCACCCACGGTGCCAGGTACCGGAAGGTCCCCGTCTCGTGCAGGTGGCGCTTGGCCACGTACGGCGTCACTCGCCCGTACCGAGCCAGCCCCGCGGCCAGGTCGAGGTCCTGCGTCTGCGCGCGACCCCGCTCATAGCACTCGTCCAGGTCGACGTCGCTGCCCTGCCAGAGGCTGTACGCCCCGCTGAACCGGCGGTGAATGGCGATCTTGCGCCGCGCCACCCGCCCCAGGGCGGCCCGCACATCCTGTGGCGAGGTCTCCCCGTCCGCCAGCGCGTAGGCCAGGACGTCGCCCGACGCCTTGAGCTGCCTCTGATCCCCTACGAGCCCCAGCAGGCCGATGGTCTTGACGAGCCGAGCATCCAGCGCCTCGCCGCCCGCCGGCAGCCGCTCCAGCGCCTCCTCAATCTCTGCCCAGCGCTTGCCCTGCGCGCTCACATACAGCCCGCTCCCCAGCGCCGTCTGCACATAGTCGTACAGCCGGTCCAGCCGGTAGAACGGCCGCCTCCCGTTCTCCCCCCACACCTCCGTCCCCAGGTACTCCTGGAACCCGTACGGCTCCCCCGAGCTGAGAAACGCAAAAAGCGACCGCTCGTTCTGCGCCAGCCGGCTGCGGAACAGCCTCCCCAACACCAGCGCCACGCTCGGGTGCAAGGGGGCGCAGCGCTGCAGAGCCTCCATGGCGGCCGGCGAGTCGAGGTCGTTCGGCAACACGCCCAGCCGCCTCGCCTCCTCCACCTCCTCTTCAATCGCCGCCCGCAGCGTCCGGTCCATCTCCTGCGGCCGTATCGCCCGCCCGATCAGCGAGAGCAGCTCCCCGCCCGATTGCTGGAAGGCCAGGTCCTCAAAGCGCCCCTGCACCTTGGCCCACTCCCGCCGCTCCAGCGGCCCCAGCCGGTCCGCATAGTGCTCGAACGCCTGGTGCAGGATCGTCACCAACCCAATCGCCGGGTCGTGCGACCGCGCTGCCGTCTCCGCCAGCGTCTGCAAGAGCCCCACATCCGTTCCGCCCGGGTGCAGCGCCGCGTACTCGAGCGCCTTGCCCAGCTCGTCCACCATGAGGAGAAGGCCGAGCACGCCGGGGACCTCCCGCCGCGCCATCGCCGCCGTGCGCTCCACCGCCTCCGTCACCTCCGGCGAGGCGATGTCCTCCCCCCGTTCCGACCGCTCATACAGCGCCACGACGCGCCGGTGCTGTTCCTCGAGCGCTGGGGTCCGCACCGCGAGCCCCTCCATCGCCTCTGCCAGCCCCCGGAGCAGCGTCCGAGCGAGCGGCTGCCGGCTCCCCACCACCGGCACGATGAGGAACCCGCCCTCCTTCAGCCCGGGCACGCTGCTGAACAGCCCGCGCGCCACGTCCGGGATCCCGCTTCTTAGGAGGTCGCGGGCGGCATCGTTGATCGGGTATCCCAGCACTTGCCCGATGAACACGGCACAGGCCGACTTGCCTGTCCCATACGGCCCGGTGATCGACCAGGCCCGGTTCAGCGCCCCCTGGCCCAGCCCGGCGCCGATCCGCTCCAGCACTCCGCCGACCAGCGGCGTCACCACATAGCCGTACAGCGCCCTGTTGCGGCGATAGTCGGCTGTTAGGTTGACTGAGCGTCTGAACCGATCCTCGACGGAGAACACCTCTCCTAGCAACTTATGCGCGGACATAGGAATCCTCGATCAGATAGTGGGCATCCAGTGCCTGGTAAGGGTCGACCTGGGCCGTAACGAGCAGCTGCCGATACCCGGCGGTCTCCGTGAACTGCCACGCCCCATGGGTCAGGTCTACCAGGCCTTCCAGCCGTTCCGCAAGCGTCAGATCGTCCAACTTGAACACCCGCCCCGGGGAGTACGGCCGATAGGCCAGTTCGTCGAACGTAAAGGTCCGCTGGCCCGCTCGGTTCTGTGCGTACTCCCACACCGCATAGAGCACTACCTCATCGGGCAGGCTCTCCCTGGCCCCCCGCGCGAGGGAGTAGATGTGCCCGACGGGCTCCTCGTAGAGCAGGCCTAGCTCGGCAAGGGGGCAGTCCAGCACGTCCTCGACAGAGGAGTTGGCCCGATCGGGCCCGCCCAGGTAGCTGCGGATGAACACGTTCACGTCGCGGCGGATCGAGTTCGGCGTCGCTCTGGCGCCAATCCCTGCCGCAAGCTGCCCGATCTCCTTCTCGAGGCTCTCACGCGTGAACTCGGGCGCGTTCAGGTCGTTGAAAGCATAGTAGATCGTCGTGGCGTACGCGGCGTGGGTGGCCAGGAGCCAGTGAAGGAGCCACAGCGTGCCGGCGTCCTCAAGATAACGGTCCCACCCACCTCGGTCGACGAACAACCTGCGTCCTATGGTGGTAGGCTGGTAGAGACCCCTCTCGCCCGGGACATCCTCAAGCACGCGCGTAGCGAGGCACCAGTGCCGGATAGCGTCGACCATATTCTTGCCGACGCCAAGGGTGACCAAGGCGTCTGGCTCTGAGAAGATGTGGGGGTTTTCGGCACAATGGAGCACCCCCTTGGTTAGCCAGGTATTGCGGAGAGTGAACGATTGGTGGCCGGAAAACCTTCCCGTGTCGAGTCCCATGAACTGTCCTTGAGATAGGAAAGAGAAACGGCTATACGGAGCCCGCGACCCTGCCGCGGCTCTTTCGCAGAGGCATAAGGCAGAAGCATACTTACTGATACCATACCATGTTCTTTTGGGCTCAGCAAGGCGGCGTGTTCATTCACCTAGCATGTCACCGGAGACTTACAGTTCCTTCAAATGATAATGTCACCGGAGGAACGATGCCCGCCGCGCCAGCAGACGACGCCATGACCATCGACGAACGCCGCGAGTACCTTCGCATCATGCAGAGGCGCTGCCGCCCCGCCGGAAGGAGCGCCCCGCGCCTGATCGCCGAGGGGTTTCGGCTAACCGGCCCCTAAGCGCCTGACACCCAACCTGGTCCGGATGGCCACGGTGAGCCACGCCCCGCCACCGGGCGACCGCGCAGGGGGCCCTCGGGGCCTTTCACCCGAAGGGTCGCGACAAGGCGCCGCACTTGGCCTACGCCGACGCCAACCCCCTGCTGTGCGGTCAGCCGGCCGCCCACCGCCTGTTGCACAAGCTCGATCTCCATCCAGGCCTTGTCTGTCACCCTCTTCGCCCCATGAGGGTGTCACTATCCCTGATCACCGCCCGCCGGCCCCGCGGCCTGTTGAGCGCTGCGCTCATCCCGCGTATCATCCGCGCTACCGGTGGCCGCCTCACTATGCCGAGGAGGGAGTGGAGAGATGACCGAGTCGCCGATCGTCACTGCCGATATCCAGCGCCCGCCGAAAGAGATCCTCGAGGGGTTGGCCGGGATCTCCAGCGCCACCGCCTCCGGTGAGCTGCACCGTCTCGGCATCCGCAGCCCGCACCTGCAGGGCCTGACCTCGTGGATCCCGGGGTGCGCCGTGGTGGGGCCGGCCCTCACCCTGCAGTTCATGCCCATGCGCGAGGACATCTATGGTGGCGGCGAGTACGTGGGCCCCGAGCGCCAGCTGCACCGCCATGCCCTCTACCACACCCAACCCGGGGACATCGTGGTCGTCGACGCCCGGGGCGACATGACCAGCGGCGTCTTTGGCGAGATGATGCTGACCTACTTTTGCGGCCGCGGCGGCCTGGCCGCCGTGGTGGACGGCTGCATCCGCGACTTTCCCAAGGCCAAGGAGCTGGGGCTGGGCCTCTGGCTGCGCGGCACTACGCCCAACTACCACACGCAGACGAACATCTTTCCCTTTGCCGTGAACGTGCCGATCGCCTGCGGCGGCGTCCTGGTCATGCCGGGGGACATCATCATCGCCGATGACGACGGCGCCGTGGTGGTGCCTAGCGGCCTGGCCCCCCAACTGCTCCAGGCGGCCAGCGCCAATGCCGAGTGGGAGGACTTTTCGCGGATGCGCCTGGCCGAGGGGGGCGATCTGCGCAAGTACTATCCGCTCTCCGATGAGGCGCGCGCCGAGTACGAGGCCTGGCGCCGGACCCAGCGGCCGCGTCCACACCAACAATAATCCGATCAGGCGGCTTGACACGGCTACCCACCGACCTACAATCCCCCGGCGCCAGCACGCTGGGGGCGCACGGGCGATGAGGTGCTGTGTATGGAGACTGGGTCAGGAAGGTTTGCCCTCCGACCCGGCCGCCTGTGGCGGCTGGCGGGGCAGCGGATCCGCGCGAACCCAAGCTGGCCGTTCTTCTATGACATCGGCCGTCTGATCTGGGACTTTCGCTATTACGGCCTGGCCATTCTGGCCGTCACGGTGGCGCAGGAGTTCCTGGCCCTGTGGCCCGTGCAGCTCCTGGGGCAGTTTGTGGACAGGCTCTCCTCCGGCGCCCCGCTGGGGAACATCGTCCTCGTGTTCCTGGGGGCCAGCCTCCTCTATCCCGCCGTGGTGCGCGCCAACGTCATCCTGCGGCACAAGATGTTCTACGAGTCAGACCTGCGCAAGCGCGTGGAGCTGACCCTGTGGGTCGCCTCACAGGGGCCCCCGAAAGACGCCGAGGCGGCCGGCTCTTCCCACACCTCCCTCGTGCAGGCGGTGAGTGGCGTGACGAACGCCACCTACCATCTCTTGGGCAGCTTTACCCCGGTGATCATCAAGATCGTGGTGGTGGCGGTGCGCCTGGTCTCGTACAACGACATCCTCGGCGTGGCCTACGTGGCCAGCCTGGCGGTGCCCGGGGCACTCACGATCCTGTTCAACAACCGGCTGCGCGTCCTGCGAGACACGCAGTACTCGGTGATCAACCGCACCACCGGCTCTGGCATCCGCACCATTATCGAGCAGGGCCAGGGCGAGGTGCGCGGGCGCTTCCTGGCCATCATGCGCGAGCGGACCGATGTCCTCTATCTGCTGGTGGCACGCAACCAGGTTTTCCTCTACATCCGTGAGGCGACCCTGGTGGGCGGCCAGTTCCTGGTGGTGTTCCTGGCGCTGGGGCTTCGCGAGCGCCTGGGCCTGACGCCCGGCGACTTTACCCAGGTGGTGGGCTACACCGGGCAGGTGGCAGTGGCCTTTCTGAACGCGGTCTCCTTTGTCGACAACATCTTTTCCTATAGCCGCGCCTATCACGTCTATTACCAGGAGCATCGCTCGGGCGCTGCGGCAAGCGAGTAGAGGTCGGTTGGCCGGCTCTGGGCAGGAGGGGCGCATGGAACGCGTGGCCGTGGTGACGGGGGCGGATCGTGGGCTGGGCCTGGCGCTGAGCGCGGGGCTGCTCGAGCAGGGTTGGCACGTCTACGCCGGGCAATACCTGGCCGAGTTGCCGGAACTGGGGCGCCTGGCCGCCGCGCATCCCCGCGCCCTGGCCGTCGTGCCCCTGGACGTGACCTCGGCCGATTCGGCGCGCGAGGCCGCGCGCCAGGTGGCCGCCGAGAGCGACCACCTGGACCTCTTGATCAACAACGCCGGGGTCATCTCAGCGACGGCGGAGCGGACCATCCGCGAGGCACAGGACTATGCCGAGATGCACCGCCTCTACGACGTGAACAGCCTCGGCCCGCTCCGCGTGGTGGAGAGCTTCCTGCCCCTCCTGGAGAGGGGCTCGCTGAGGCGCCTCTGCTTCGTCTCCTCAGAGGCGGGCAGCATCGCCAACTGCCAGCGCAGGTCCTGGTTCGGGTACTGTATGTCCAAGGCGGCGCTGAACATGGGTGTGCGCATCCTGTTCACCGACCTGCGCCCGGCCGGCTACACCTTCCGGCTCTATCACCCCGGCTGGATGCGCACCTACATGCGCGGCACCAAGGACCTGCGGGCCACCCTGGAGCCGGAGGAGGCCGCCGTGCCGGCGCTGGCCTACTTTCTCGGCGACCTCCCCGATGAGGATACCCTCCTAATGCGCGATTGGCAGGGCCGCGACTGGCCCTGGTGACCGGCCGAGGCCGGCCTGGGCGGGCCTGCTAGCGGGCGGACCCCAGGTCGCCGAGGAGTCGGTCGATCTCGGCCTTGATGGTCGCCTCGAGGGCCGGGTCCCAGGGGCGCGCGCCGGCAAAGTAGGTGTACGAGTTGGGCTCATAGCCGCCCTCCTCGTAGGCGATGGCCGTGGGCAGGTAACCCACCACCCCATCGGTGTACCCCAGGGCCAGCGTGCTCTGCGCTGCTGAGCGCGCCCGGGCGTGGAGGGCGTACTCGACAAAGGCCTCTCCGCCCAGGCCGACGAGCACCACGTCCCCGAGGCGCAGCCCGTGGAGGGGCACCGGCGACGTGCCTCCCCCGGCGACGGGCAAGTGCATCTCACGCGCCAGGTTGATGAGCGGCAGGGCGCCGGCGGGCCGGGGCGCCTCCAGGGCCATGAGCACCGCCTGGGCGGCCTTGTGCCCGTTCTCCTCCATCTGGCGGAAGGTGCGCTCCCCGCGATAGGGGTTCTGGTCGGCCCCGCAGCCCTGCAGGAAGACGACCGCCGTCCCCGGGCGGGCCGCCTCCACCTCGCGGACGGCCACGCCCATCCACTCGGCCGAGATCCACAGGTTCTCGCCACCCAGGGTTGTGCCATGCACCGGTATGCTGAACAGCACGACGTCATCTTTGCCTGGGCGCGCCACGCGCCAGACGGTCGCCTCGGCGAGAGTGGAGCCCTCGGGGTTCACGCCGAGGATGATCTGGCCGTCCGCGGTGCGCTGCCGACGGTTGCAGCCCACGCCGGCCGGGGCCGAGGAGGTGCCTAGCGAGGCCGGGGCCAGGTCCTGCAGGGCGCGGTCGGCAGCCTCGACGGCGCCCGCCAGGACGCCGAGAAAGGCCGCCTCGTCGTAGCGCTCGCTGGCCACCCGGCCGATCAGCGGGCCGGCGTGGGTGTGCGAACAGTTCAGCAGGACGTTCTCTGCCGCCAGACCGCTGCGCTCGGCGATGGCCTCTCGGACGCGCCCTGCCTGGGCTACCTCGAGGGAACAGACATCGAGGGCCACGATGACGACGCGCTGCGCGCCGTCCGAGATGGCCACGGCGTTGGCGAACAGGTCATCGTGCACCCCCTCCGAGGGCTGCGTGCGCGACGCGTAGCCCATCAGGAAGGTGCCCACGGGGGGCGTGATGCATACGCGGCCGTGGCCGACGCGGAGTTCGAGAGATCGCATGGGGGGCTCCTTTCCGGAGGGTGAGGGCATTGGCCGCAAGCATAACATGTGGCCCGCCGCCGCGCCAGGGCGGCGGGCCATTCGTGTGGCGCCGCGCGAGCCACTCAGACGCCGGCGACGCCTTGGGCCAGGATTGACAGCCCCCTTGCCGCTACCTATAGTGGCCCGGAGCCGCGGCTCGGCGGCGAGGCCTGTGAGAGGATGGCGGATAGATGGCGATCACGGCGCGTCAGGTACATGAGCATCTCCGCACGATCGGCCCCTGGGTGGACTGGGCCGGCCGCACCTGCGATGGCTTCAAGTTCGGCGACCCGGATACCGAGGTCACCGGCGTCGCCGTCGGCTGGCAAGCGCTGCAGTCGTCGCTGGAGGAGGCCCACGCCCTGGGCTGCAACCTCTTTATCACCCATGAGCCGACCTTTTACAGCCACATGGACGATGACCAGGCTGCCAAAGAGACCCTTCCTGCGCGGCGCAAGCGCGAATTCCTCGAGGCTACCGGCATGGTCGTCTACCGCTGCCATGATACCTGGGACGTCTTCCCCCGGCTGGGCATCGTCGATGCCTGGGGCGAGTTCCTGGAGCTCGGTGAGCCGCTGGCCCAGATCCGCTACCACAACCTGTACGAGGTCCCCAGCACCTCCGCCTGGGAGCTGGCCCGGCGCATCGCCCAACGGGTCAAGGCGCTGGACGAGCAGTCGGTGCAGTTCATCGGCACCCCCTGGCAGATGGTGCGCCGGCTGGCCATCGGCACCGGGGCAATCACCCCGGCCCGCGAGATGGTGGGCATGGGCGCCGACGTGCTGCTTCTCACCGAAGACGGCATGGAGACCTGGCAGGAAGGCTCCTGGCTGGCCGACCTGGGCGTGCCGGCTATCATCGTCAACCATATGACCGCCGAGATCCCCGGCCTGCGCCGGCTGGCAGAGTACCTCGGCGCGCAGTATCCGGGGGTGCCGGTGCATTTCGTCGGGCCCACCTGCGGCGTGCAGATCTATGCCACCGAGACCTCCCGCGACGTCCTCATCCGCATGCGCATGGACTCGCTCGAGGGGTTGCCGGAGGTGTCGCTTCCCGCTGGCTACACCCTGCGGCCCATGGGCGCCCAAGAGTCCTGGGCGTACCTCGACGTGATGAACCGCTCCAACTTTGCCGGGGAGATCGGCGAGACCTGGTTCGAGAAGACCTTCTCCGGCGATCCCGAGTACGACCCCTCCTACCTGCAGATCATCTGGAAGGGCGACCGGCCCGTGGCGGCCGCCGCGGCCTGGCACCGCGACCAGGACGGCGAGCGCTATGGGCTGATCCACTGGGTTGGCGTGAGCGATTCCGAGCGCGGCCAGGGCCTGGGCAAGGCCATCACCCTGGCGGCGCTGCACCGGTTGCGCGAGCGTGGCTTTGCGAGGGCGATGCTCTCCACCCATCCCTGGCGGCTGGCGGCGATCGCCTCATACCTGCGGTATGGCTTCCGTCCCTGGCCGAGCGATTCCGCCCCGCAGGATCTGTGGGACAGGGTGTTGGCGAACCTTGAAGCTTGGCGAAAGGCCGATCGGCGCGGCTGAGGGAATCCACAGGCGTGCCTTCCCTGTGCCCAACCTGTGGATAACGCCGTGCCACTGTGTATAACAAGTGGCGTCCTGGGTAGACTCGTGGTGCCCAAGGCGGCGGCATTTGTGGGCCATGCCCCAGCGTGATAGAATCGGTAAACCCCGGTCGCCCGTGCTCGGGCGACCGGGTGCATCTGCGTGTTCTCGACCTGATCGTCTGCTGGGCGCCGTGCGGGCGTCGCGGCCAACAGGGTAACTCAAGGAGCAATCGCATGTCCGGAACGTTTGCGCAGCTCAATCCCTCTCCACGTCTGTTGTTGGGGCCCGGCCCCAGCCAGATATCGCCGCGCGTGCTGCGGGCCAGCGCCACGCCGCTGCTCGGGTACCTGGACCCCGAGTACGTGCGACTGATGGACGAGACCCAGACGCTCCTGCGGCGGGCGTTCGAGACGGATAACGAGTGGACCATGTGCGTGCCCGGCACCGGCATGGCCGGCATGGAGGCAGCCCTGGTCAACGCCCTGGAGCCCGGTGACGAAGCCCTGATCTGTGTGAACGGCGTCTTTGGCGAGCGCATGGCGAACATCTGTGAGCGGGCCGGCGCCAGGGTACGCCGCGTGGATGCCCCCTGGGGCACTGCGGTGCAGCCCGAGCAGTTGGCCGAGGCGCTGCGCGCCGGTACGCCCAAAGTGGTCGCCGTGGTGCATGCCGAGACGTCGACCGGCGTCTTGCAGCCCTTGGCGGAGCTCAGCGCGCTGGCCGAGCAGGCCGGCGCCCTGTTCGTGGTCGACTGTGTGACCTCGCTGGGCGGCGTGCGCGTGGGGGTGGACGCCAACCGGATCGACATCGCCTACAGCGGCACGCAAAAGTGCGTGGGGGCGCCGCCCAGCATGGCACCGCTGAGCATGAGTGAGGCGGCCGTGGCTGCCTTCCGCGCGCGCAGCAAGCCGGTGCAGAGCTTTTACCTGGACGCGGGGCAGATCTGGCGCTACTGGGGCCCGGAGCGTGGCTACCACCAGACCGGCATGATCACCATGCTCTACGCCCTGCGCGAGGCCCTTCTCGAGATCGAGGAGGAAGGGCTGGAGGCGCGTTACGCGCGCCATCGTGCTAACCAGCTGGCCCTGGTGGCCGGGCTCGAGGCGCTGGGGCTGGAGATGGCCGTGCAAGACCCGGCCCTGCGGCTCCCGTCCTTGACCACGGTCATGGTTCCCGCCGGCGCCGACGACAAGGCTATCCGCGGCGGCCTGCTGACCAAGTACGGCATCGAGATCGGCTCGGGCCTGGGGCAGTTCGCCGGCAAGGCCTGGCGTATCGGCCTGATGGGCTATGCCTCGCGGCAGGCCAACGTGATGCTGCTCCTTTCGGCCCTGGCCGACCTGCTGAAGAACGAGCGGATCGACGAAGCCCTGGCGGCGGCCTCGGCGGTATACGAGGCGTAACCGGGCGCCCGCGGGACTCTTGCGGTCCCGGCACTCCTGGGCTGGGTGAGGTGTCTGGCATGCGTTTGAAAGTGGTCGGTTGTGAGGTGCTGGCCCGCCAGCTGTACTATGCCGCCTCGCTGACGCCGCACGTCGTCGATATCGAACTGGTGGCCAAGGGGCTGCACTCCGAGCCCGACCGCCTGCGCGCCGAGCTGCAGCGCCGCGTGGCCGGGGCCGATGCCGCCGTCTATGGCGCGATCGCGCTGGGCTACGGCCTGTGCAGCAATGCGATCGTCGGGGTGAGCCACCCCAGCCTGAGAATCGTCGTGCCCCGGGCGCACGACTGCATCACCCTATACTTGGGGGCGGCCGAGCGCTACGCGGAAGAGTTCCGTGCCAACCCCGGCACCTACTGGTATGCGCCCGACTATATGGAGCGCAACACCGGCGGGGACGACCGGACCGTGGGGTTGGGCGCCTCGGGCGACGACGCGCAGGTGCAGGAGACTTACCAGGAGTACGTGGCCAAGTACGGCCAGGATAATGCCGACTATCTCATGGAGGTCATGGGGGCCTGGAAGGCGCACTACAGCCGGGCGGCCTACATCGACACCGCTGAGATGCGGCTGCCCGACTATAGCCAGGAGGCCCGCGAGGTTGCCGAGCGGCGTGGCTGGACGTTCCAGCGCCTGGCGGGCAGCTTTGTCCTCGTGCGCGACCTCCTGGAAGGTCGCTGGGACGCGGAGCGTTTCCTGGTTGTGGAGCCGGGCCAAACTGTGCAGCCCAGTTACGATCAGCGCATCATCAACAGCGCGCTCTCGGCAGACCCCGCCCCGGGCGTGGCCAGCGAGTCGCACTTGCCAAGGATGAGCTCATAGAGGAGTGACGAACATGACCAAGATCAGCCCAGAGCTTGAGAATCTGGCGGTCAACACGCTCAAGATGTTGGCCGTCGATGGTGTGGAGGCGGCCAAGTCCGGCCACCCGGGCATGCCGATGGGCGCGGCCAACTATGCCCTGACCCTCTGGACCCGCTTCCTGCGCGTGAACCCCGACGACCCCGAGTGGCCCAACCGCGACCGTTTCATCCTGTCGGCTGGGCACGGGTCGATGCTGCTGTACGCCCTGCTGCATCTGGCCGGGTTTGACCTGCCGATGGAGGAACTGCAGCGCTTCCGGCAGTACGGCAGCCTCACGCCGGGGCACCCGGAGTACGGCCTGACCGCCGGCGTCGAGACGACCACCGGCCCGCTCGGGCAGGGCTTTTCCAACGGCGTGGGCATGGCCATCGCCGCCAAGATGTC
>JAAZBY010000090.1 GCA_012513595.1 Chloroflexota bacterium | reverse complement strand
GCTCGACGCTGCGGCGATCGTCGCTGTGGTGCTGGACCCGACGGCCCGCTTTTGGCACGAGGACGGCTGCTCGGCTATCGCCAACATGCTGATCGCCGCCACGGCCCTGGGCTACGGCACGTGCTGGCTGCAGGGGGTCACCATGCCCCGCGAGGAGGACCTCAAGCGGGCGCTAGGGGTGCCAGACGGGCTGCGCCTGCTGAGCCTGGTATCGGTAGTCGTCCCCGCCGAGTGGCCCAGCAGGGAAAAGCGAGGCCTGTCTGAGGTGGTGCACTGGGAGCGGTACCGGGCCCGCTCGGGTGACGAAGGGCACTAGACCCGCTCAGGGCGGGCGACTTGGGCAGGCTGGCAAGGTGTGGTATAATGAGATTGGTAAGTGCCTTGCCACACGGACCCCTCTAGGCTCGAGTCCACCGGACGATGTCTGCGGCGGTCCCAGAACTCGGAGCAAGCCCCCATGCCCGCTCAGGTGTGAATGTAGGCCGCGCGCAGCGACTCTCGGCTTTCCCAGCGTCTCGCGCTATCGTGAACTCCGGCCTTCGCTCGCCTTTCTGGCGGCCAGGGCCATCCGGCTTTCCGTTCCGAATTCGGGCAATACGGCCCATCGACGGCAGGGCGGAAGGGAGATCATGAGTTACGTACTACGAGGCGATCACGAATCGTTTGACGGGTTGCTGCGGCGCTTTAAGAAAGCCGTGCAGGAAGACCAGATCCTGTCGATCAACCGGCGCAACCGCTTCTACGAGAAGCCGTGCCAGGCGCGCAAGCGCAAGATGGCGCGCAAGCTGCGCAAGAGCCGCCAGTCGACGCGCAAAGCGATGGGGCGGCGCTGGCTCTAGCGACCGCAGAACGCCCAGCCACAGGCTGGGCGTTCGTCCTTCCTCGGGGTTGGCGGTCGCTACCCTCAGCGGTCGATGGTGACGGCGCCGGACCCCAAGTCGATTACCAGGGCGATCTGGCGTGCGGCCGAGCCCAGGCCCGGCGTCTCCCAGGCGCCCACCTTGCTGGAGCCCTCGCCGCGCACCCTCACCAGCCCGTCCGGAAGGTGCAGCCCCCCGGAACCGCCGCTGACCACCTCCACGCTCAGCGCAGCCTCCGCCGGCACCCGGACGCGTACCGCGCCGGAGCCGCCCTCGACGGTCAGCCGGCAGTCCACGTCGCTCCCCAGGGTTACCTCGGTGCTGCCGGAGCCGGCGTCGATCCGCAGCGCGCTGGCACTGCGCGGCCCCACGGCCAGGGTCAACGGCCCGGAGCCGGGCTCGAACTCGGCCCGCAGGTTGCTGCCCTCGGGCGCCGTGACGTCCAGGCCACCAGAGCCGACGTCAGCCGTCAGAGGCAGCTCGCCCGACGTGGCGGGCAGGGTCAGCCGGGCGTGCCCGCTGCCTCCCTGCACGTCCAGCGACGTGAGTTGCAGGCTGCCCAGGTCGGCATCAAGGGCGCCGGAGCCAGCGTCGATCTCGAGCGCGAGAGGCAGGCGCGGGCTGAGCCGGATGCTCCAACGCCCTGCAGTCTGCGACCAGTTCCAGGGGAACCAGGCGTCGGAGTCGTCGTGGCGCAGGGTGATCGTCCTCTTGGTGGTGCCGGCTGCGTCAACGGTGAGCGCGCCGGTGTGGGTGATATCGGCGTCCAGGAGGGTAGCCTGGTCCGCAGCGCTACTCCCCAGCGCTGTGATGTCCACCGGCCAACGGGACAGGCGCAGGGTGATGCGCGCCTCCCGGGCGTCGCCCAGCGGCTCGGACAGGTGTTCGGTCGTCGGGCTACTCGGCGCGCCCCACCAGGCGGGCGCCCGGCGCTGGCCGGCACCCGCCCCAGGTGAGGTCAACACCAGGACGGCCAGCGCCGCGACGGTGACGACGCCCAGCACAGCGCCCAGCGCCCTGCGGCGTGGCCCGATCAGGATGCTGAGGCCGATCAGGACGAGCCCCGCCGGCCACAGGTTGGCCAGGCGCCACCAGTCGGGGCTGGGCACCAGGCCGAGGGTGATCAGCAGCCACCCGACGCCAACGCCGATCAGGACGATCGGCCAGAACAGAGAGACCGGTTGGGGACGTTCGCCCCTCGGTTCAGTATCGGGTTCCATGGGCCCTCCTTGTTACCACGCCTCAGCGCGTACGCCGTCTGAGGATCTACTCGTCTGTCGCGGGAGGCAAGTCCTCGGCGCTGTCGCCGTGCGGCTGGGCGCCGGTGCCGCGAGACCGGATCAGCGAGCGGACCAAGAGGCCCACGCCGACGGCCACCAGAAGGATCGGCAGCAGGTAAGCGCCCAGCCCCCGGGCGGCCAGCCCCCAGCCACCGATGCCGAGGATCCCCTCAAAGAAGACGATGCCGCCCAGCAGGATCCACAGGCCCAGCCGAATCAGCCGTTTGCCGCTCTCCACCAGGGGGGCCCGCTCTGACCACAGACCCTGAATGACCAGGCCGATGCCCACCGCCGTCGGCCACAACAGCGCCCAGGCGTAGGCCCAGCTCTGCCACTGGTTGAACACCATCTGGTAGAAGAAGAGGAGGCCCAGCATGGTCAGGATGGTGCCCGGAATGGCCAGGCCGCCGGCCTCCCTGCCACGACTCAGCATGCCGACAAAGAAGAGCAGCCCGGGCACCATGATGAACAAGGGCCAGGCATACGACCAAAAGTCAATGTGCAGCAGCTGGAAGACCAGCGTCAAGAGCCCCAGTGCAATCAGCCCCAACCCACCCAGCGTGGTCAGCAGCCGGCGCGTATTCGCGTCCATGGCAGACACTCCTTTCCCCTACCAGACTACCACTGACAATACGCGCCCGGCGGCGCGCGGTTGCGCGGTCGACGGTGCCGTGCGCTATGCTCGCCGCCGGATTTTGACGCAGACACCCCCCGTGACGAGAATAACCGAGCATACGAAGCAGTCGGTTCACGGCGGCACCGGCCACGCGCGCGGGGCACGCGATTGTGCGACGCCCGCGCCAGGGCCTGGCCGCGGGGAGATGTGGCGATGAAGCGTGCCTACGAACGAGTCCTTTGTGCGCTCCTGGCCCTCGCTTTGGTGGTGGGCCTGCCGGGTTGCGGGATCGCGCTGCAGGCGCCGCCTGCCGATTCGGCCATCAGTGGCTCATCCGCGGGCGAGGGGGACGCCAACCTGCAGGAGACGCCCGCTGTGCCAGCGGTGGCGCCCACGACGACGCTGCCCCCGGCCGCGCCGCTGGCCGGCGAGCAGAGCCAGACGGCCGAGGGGATCACCGACCTGGGTGACCTGCAGGCCCAACTGCAAGCGATCTACGATACCGCCTCCCCGGCGGTGGTCAACATCACCACACGGATCATCCAGTTCGACTGGTTCTACCAGGCGGTGCCACAGGAGGGCACCGGTTCGGGCTTTCTGTACGACACGGAGGGCCACATCGTCACCAACTACCACGTGATCGCCAATGCCGACGAGATCTCGGTGGCGTTCGCGGACGGGAACGACTACCCGGCCACGCTCATCGGCCAGGATCCCTCCAGCGACCTAGCCGTCCTGCGCGTCGACGCGCCCATTCTGCCTACCCCGCTCAGCCTGGGCGATTCTGACGCCCTGCGCGTGGGCCAGTTCGTGGTGGCGATCGGCAACCCCTTCGGGCTGAACCTGACCATGACCTTCGGCATCATCAGCTCGCTGGGGCGCGTGATCGAGACGCCCAACGCGCGCTTCCTGAGCGAGGCGATACAAACAGATGCTCCGATTAACCCCGGTAACTCGGGCGGCCCCCTCCTGGACACTTCGGGCCGGGTCATCGGCGTCAACTCGCAGATCATCAGCACCAGCCAGTCCTCGGCGGGCATCGGGTTCGCGGTCTCCTCGAACACGGTACGGCGGGTCGTCCCGGAGCTGATCGCCACGGGGCGCTTTCCACACCCCTGGCTGGGGATCTCGATGCTGACGCTGACCCCTGAGCGGGTGCGCATCCTCAAGCGGGCCGGCGCCTCGATCGACGTGGACGAGGGCGTGTTGATCCTTGACGTGCAGCCGCGTGGCCCGGCGGATGCGGCCGGTCTGCGCGGGGGCCAGCGCCTGGTGACGATCCAGCGGACGCGCGTTCCCGTCGACGGGGACATCATCGTGGGCCTCGACGCCGAGAAGGTGGCCAGCGAGCGCGACGTCATGCTCTACCTGGACACCAAGACGCACGCCGGCCAGCAGGTGACGGTCACCTATCTGCGCGATGGGGAGGAGATGACCGCTACGGTGCGCCTCGAGGCCCGGCCCGAGGAGTGACCGCGCCCGTCCTCGCGACGGCCCGGAGCGCAGAGGGGGCGCCGTGTAGGCGCCCCCTTGTCTTATCGCTCGCGCTGCGCCGGCGGCCGCTCAGGGACGAAAGCCCAGCGGGTCCAGCGTCATCTCTTTCATGCGCCGCACATAGTACATGTAGTGGTCAAAGGGCACGTCGGGCGGCACGAGATGGTCGCACCAGGGGATGTAGCCTCCATCGGCCACTACCGGGGCCATGTGGGCCAGCTCGGCGTCGATCTCGGCCGGCCCCGCCTTCATGGCACGCTTGTCGATGCCGCCGATGAGCCGCAGCTGCCGCCCGTGCTGCTTGCGCAGGGCTACCGGGTCCATCCCGGAGGCCCGCTCGACCGGGTAGAACCCCGTCACGCCCCCCTCCAGCCACAGCGGGATTAGGGGGCCCGAGTCGCCGTCGCTATCCACAAAGATCAGGTGGATGCCGTTGTCGTGGAAAAGCGAGGTGACCTTCCTGTACGGGTCGAGCATGAACTCGCGGAACATGCGCGGCGAGATGTGCGGGCCCGCCTTGTAGGCCATGTCCTCCCACATGGTGACATAATCGATGTCCACCTCCTCGACCGCTCGGCGCAGCGTCTGGACGAGGAACTCGGCCAGGTAGTCCATCATCTCGTGGATCCAGTCCGGGTCGTCGTAGAAG
>JAAZBY010000089.1 GCA_012513595.1 Chloroflexota bacterium | reverse complement strand
TGTCGAGCAGCAAGGCAACGGCGTTCGGGCGCGTGCCGGGGGAGAACCTGCAACCGCTCATTGCCCTCAAAGATACGTTTGCCCAGGAGGTCGCGCGGGTTACGCGGACACCCCTCCACTACTTTCAGGTGTCGGGCCAGCGCCCTGCCGAGGGCACGCTGAAGCAAGAGGAGACGGGCCTCGTCTCCAAGGTACTCAAGGCCCAGGTCGACTTTGGCAACACGTGGGAGGACGCCCTACGCATGGGCATCCGTCTCGCCAACACGTTCGGCACGGGCTACAGCCTGGACGAGACGGCCATCCTCTCGACCTTGTGGGATAACGCCCAGACGCGCGACGAGGACCACGAGGTAGCGCGCGCCCAGGGCAAGAAGACGCTGGGCATCCCCGAGGAAGTGCTGTGGGCGGAACTGGGCTACTCGCAGGAAGAGATTGACAAGATGAAGGGCTCCGACGAGTACCGGGCGCGGCAGGAGCTCATGCGCCTGGCGATGAACCGCACGCCGGAGGATGAGGACGAGGGGCCGCTGAATGGCTGACCCCCATGCCGTCGCCGTGCGGCTGGCCGAGCGCACCAACGCGGACCTGTTGGCGCTGTTCGCCCGCCTGGGCACGGCGGACCATCCGCGCGGCGTGGTGCTCTCGGCCTACCGCATGGCCCACCGGGCGCTGCGCGGCGCGCTGGGCGACCGCTTCACGGTAGATGAGGTCCTGGCCGAACTGCGGCGCCTGCTGGGGCCGGCCCTCACCGCCCAACTGCGGCGGGCCTACGAGCAGGGCCAGCGGCAGGCCGCGGCGACACTGGACGCCTACGGGATTGAGGCGATAGCGGACACGTCGCCCCCGGCGGCGGTAGCCGAGGCGGAACGGGCGCTCGGGTTGGTGGTCGAGGGGCAGGCCCAGGCCGTGCGCGCGTCGGTAGCGGCGCGGATAGCGACCGAGGCGCTGCTCTTGGGCGACGATACGCGGCTCGGGGTGCTCACGCCCCAGCCGGTGGTGCGCGAGGGGGCGCGGTGGCTGACGGCCCTCGCGGCGGCGGGGTTCGGCGCGGTAGTGGAGCGGTCGGTGCCCGAGCCGGACACGTGGCGCAAGCAGGCAATCGCTACGGTGGATGAACGCACGACGGACTGCTGCTTGCGCGTGCATGGACAGGTGCGGCCCCTCGACGGCGCGTTCCACCTGGTGGGCACGCCGCGGTTTGCCGACGATCTGCCGGGGCCGCCCTTCCACTGGCATTGCCGGTCGGTGGTGGCGCTGGTGCAGGCCGATGAGGCGGACGATCCGCTCTCCCAGGACATGCGCGAGGCGGCGCGGCTGGAACTAGCGGCACGCGAGGAACAGGCGGCGGAGGTGCGCGCCCTTCAGGAGCGATTGGTGCGATTAGGCGCGGAGCCGGATGCACGGACGCGCAAGGACGACAGCCGAGAAGTGACGGCGCTCAGGCGGGCGCTTCTGGCGGCCAAGCGACCGCGCGAGGTGCACCCGTCGAGTGCAACGAGCAGGGTGGCGTAGGGATGGCGGAATACCTGACGAACCAGTGCGGCCCGGCCGACCGGGCGCCCACGGTGACGCACAAGGTAGCCCGGTGCACGGTGTGCGGTGTCGAGTGGCAGGTGCGGGCGGCGGGGGTAGACGACCAGGGCTGCGCGTTCTGCGGCGCGCCAAGGAGGGCGATCCGCATTCAGAGCGAGCGGCCGGACCATAGCGGCTCATTGATCTAGCATGGGCGCGATGCCCACAGGAGAGACGGCGAGATGCCAGACCCGAAAGACGACCAAGTACAGGACCAGCCCGAGACGGGCAGCGAACAGGACACCCCCGAGGTAACGGTGGAGTCCCTACAGGCGGACTTGGCGCAGACCAAGCAGGCCCTCAAGGCGGCGAACGCCGAGGCGGCCGAGCGGCGGCGCAAGCTCGCGGCATTCGAGGCGGCGGAGGCCGAACGCAAGCAGGCCGAGATGACCGAGCTTGAGAAGGCCCAAGCCAAACTGAGCGAGATGGAGAAGGCCCTCCAGGAGACGACCCAGCGCGCCCGGCACACGGCCCTCGCGGCGGAGTTCAAGACGCAGGCGGCCCTCCTGGGCGCGGCGCATCCCGAGGATGCGCTGGCCCTGGCCGGCGACGCGGCGACGTTCTTTGACGCCGATGGTAACGTGACCGGCGTGGCGGAGGCGGTGCAGGCGCTCATCGACGCGGGGCGGTTGCCCACGGCGGCCAAGCGCCAGGCGCCCAACCTGGACGCTGGGGCGGGCTACGGCCAACGTACCGGCGAGCGCAAGGCGGCAACGGCGACGGAAGCCGAGATCGCCGTGGCGCGCAAGATGGGCATCTCCGTCGAGGACTATCTGAAGAACAAGTAGCAGAGGAGCGACATGGCAACACGCGGATTTGAGTTCGCCTACGCATTCGACGGCTCGACCCCGACCATCGTGTCGTGGCCGATGTCCGCCGACGCGAGCGGCTACATGAAGGGCGACATCCTGGCCGCCGACTCTAACGGGCGGCTCGACAAGGTGACGGCGTCCGCCGGCGAGGTCACGGCGGTCTGTATGCAGACCGAGACCGATGCCGTTTCCGACGACGACGAACTGATGGTGGCTATCGTCACCTCGCAGCAGGTGTGGCGGTGCTCGATGGATGCCACGAGCACAGCGGCCAAGCGCGGCTACACCAAGACGATCGACGTGGCCGACGAGCACACCCTGGACGCCGACGACCTTGACAACGGCGATTGCGCCCTGGTGGATACCGGCACCGACGACGAGGGGAATGTTCTGGCCTACGTGACGTTCCGGCAGCCGACCTTTGGTAACACGCTGGCCTAGTCGGGCGGTGTGACGAGTAAGCGATAGGAGTTATCGAGATGGCTATTTCGGCACAATGGGCGGAGCTCCTGGAGCCGGGGCTACGCGCCATTTTCAACACACAGCGCGACGCCCTGGTGGCAGAGTCGCGCATCCCGGCCCTGTACAACGTCGTGCGTTCCACCAAGGCCCAGGAGCACGACCTGGCAATGGGCGGGTTCGGCGACTGGGAGCAGTACGCCGGGCGGATCGAGTACGACGAGAATGACCAGCTCTACAAGACGACCTACACGCACGTTGAGTACGTGCGCGGCTTCAAGGTCGAGCGCAAGTTGGTGGACGACGACCAGTACAACGTCATCAACAAGCGCCCGGCGGGGCTGGCCCTCTCGGCGGTGCGGACGCGGGAAAAGCACGCCGCGTCGGTGTTCAACAACGCTTTCGACTCCAGCTACACCGGCGGCGACAGCGAGCCGCTGTGTGACGCGGCGCACCCGCTCTCCCCGGAGACGGGCGCCGGCACGCACGGCAACATGGGCACCACGGCGCTCGACTATGACGCCGTGATCGCCACGCGCAAGCTGATGCGCTCCTACGTGGATGATCGGGGCGAGCTGATCCCGGTGAACCCCAACACCATCCTCGTACCGCCCGAGCTGGAGGATACGGCCTGGCAGATCGTGAACACGATCAACAAGCCGGGCACCGCCGACAACGACGGCAACTTTGTGCGCTCGACGGGCCTGCGCGTCATCGTGTGGGACTATCTCACCGATGAGAACAACTGGTTCCTGCTCGACCCGGCGCTTGCCAAGATGTACCTGAACTGGTTTGAGCGGGTGCCGCTGGAGTTCTCTATGGACCCGACCAGCGACTTCAACCTGGAGGCCAAGTTCCGGGGCTACATGCGCTACTCCTACGGGTTTAGCGATTGGCGCTGGGTCTACGGCCATCAGGTGAGCTAGGCACGCGCGGGGCAGTCCTGCGCTGACTGTTAGGCTGGCAACTGATAGCGTGCTGGGGGCCGGACCTAGCCGGCCCCTGGCCTAACAGATGATTGGAGCGATATGGGTATCACGCACTTTTCAGGGCTAGATGCGGTACAGGAGTTTCGCATCGGCGGCGTGCAGGTGACGGCGACGGCGGCAGAGATCAATACCGTCGCCGGGTCGCTGGCCGGGGTGGACTATACCATCGGCTCGGCCTCGGGCGGGACCATCACCGTCAACTGCCAGCTGGTGGACGCGGCCGGTGACGCGCTGGCGATCCAGACGCCGATCACGCTGTACGTGGCGGGCACGGCGAGCCTCGACGTGGTGGGCACCGGACCCGACGGGGGCCTGGCTGCCGGCACGGACGGGCAACTGACGCAGATCGTGGAAAAGAAGCTTTACTTTGCCATTCCCGAGGCGGACGGCGACCTGGACGTGCACGTGGTGGAATCCACCACGGCGACCTTCCGGCTCGTAGCGGTACTGCCCAACGGCAAGACCGACGTGTCGGGCGACATCGTATTCGCCTAGTAGCGATAGGGCATGGTGGGGGCGGGGCAACTCGCCCCCACTGAGGAGCAAGACATGACCACACGCAGTATGCCGATGGTGGGCGGCGAGACGGCGACCATCGCGGCCAACGAGGTCGAGAGTAACGTGGTGGACCTGCGCGGCGGCAGTCTGTGCGCCCTCCTGGTGCCAGCCGCCATGTCGAACACCACGATCACGTTCAAGGCGGGCGTTCTGCCGGCCACGATGCTGCCGGTGCACGATACGACGAACAACGCCGTGAGCATCACCTGCGGCACGGCGGAGGCGGCCTTTTACCCGCTGGACCCCGCTGATTTCGTGGGCGCGCGGTACGTCCAGGTGGTATCCGGTGGCACGGAGGCGGCGGAGCGCGTGTTCACGCTGAGCGTGCGGGCGCTGTAGAGAGGATGGCGCATGGCCGTTACCTATGACGACGCGCTGGGCACCGACCGCGACAAGGTGCGCTTTTACCTGGGCGACACGACGGCGAGCGCCGGCCCCAAGCCGGACGCGGGCAACTTTTCCGACAACGAACTGGCCGGCCTCGTCACGGCGGAGGGTTCCTGGCAGCGGGCGGTAGCCGCCGGTTTCGAGGTGCTGGCCGCGCTGTGGGCGCCGTTGGTAGACATCGCCGTCGGGCCGCGCAAGGAGAGCCTGAGCCAGACGGCGGCGGGGTTCCGGGCGCAGGCGGCGGAGTGGCGCAGGCGCTACGGGCAGGCGGGGGGCAAGGCGCGCGTGGTGCAAGCGACGCGCGCGGACGGGTATTCGAGCGACATCGCAGCGGACGAGGTGTAGCGAACGAGGGGGAGGGAGTATGCGGATTCTGTGGGCCTCTAACGCCGTGTGGTGCCACACGGGGTACGGCGGCCAGGCCAAGGGGGTGCTGCCCCGACTGGTGCGCGCCGGGCACGAGGTGGTGCAACTGGCGACGTGGGGCCTGGAGGGGGGCAGCCTGAGCCCGATGATCGACGGGGAGCGCATCCAGGTCTTGCCGCGCGGTATCGATGGGTACGGCGCCGACGTGCTACCGGCCTACTGCGAGGAGTACGGCATCGACCTGGTCATCACCCTGTTTGACCTGTGGCCGCTGGGCCAACGCTACCGGCAGGCCATCCCCTGCCGCTGGGCGGC
>JAAZBY010000088.1 GCA_012513595.1 Chloroflexota bacterium | reverse complement strand
GCCTCCTGCGTGATCGCCCCCGGCCGGTATACGACTTCCAGGTCCCCGAACGGCGTCTTCACCGGGATCGTCCGCTTGTTGCGCTGCAAATCCGCCAGGCTGATCGGCATACTCTCTCTCCTCTAGGCCAGCGCCGTAATGGCGTTCACCAGCTCGATAGACGCCACGTTATGGTCCGCCGCCGCATCACGGGTAAGGCCCGGCGTCGCCGAGTAGGTAATGCCCACCGCGTAGACCCCCTCGTCGTCGGCGAACGGCTCCACGCGCGTGATCCGCCCAGCCATCTGGATCGTCAGGGAGAACGGCGTGCCGGTCGCGGCCTCCAAAGCGCTCACCGCCGTCACCTTGAGGTACGCCCGCCCCCCGCCGGGCACCCGGTAGCGCGCCAGCTCCGCCGCGAACGCCTCGTCCGCCGCCATCGTCAGGTCGATGGTCAGGTTGGGCGCCAGCTCGACCTCCCGCGTGTAGCCCGGCGTTGAGGCGTTGAGCGCCCAACGCGGCTCGACCTTGTTCCCCGAGGAAAAGCGCAACCGCGACACTTCAGTGAGCTGCGTATCGCCCAGGTCCGCCTCCGCATCGTCCAAGTACACCGAGATGTCCCCCGGCAGGATCGGGGCCGCCACGAGCAGCGTCCCACTGCTCATCTGCTGGGTCAGGTACTCCAGCGGATAGCCGATCATCCGGCCCGAGAGCGTCGGGTCGGCGGCTCTCCGCCATTCCATCCCCAGCTCCTGCACAATGCCGTAGGCGAACTGGAACGCCTTCTTGTCACCCACCACATAGGCCGACGGGTCACCGTGCTGCACCGTCAACGAGCGGATCGTCGCGTCCGGCCCATGCGCCGCGTACAGCCACTTGTGCGTAAAGGGCGCTGCCGCCCCCGTCGTCTCCGGCGCTCCCACGTGCGCACACAGGAGATAGAACAGGTCCGCGTAACTGGGCACCCCGGAAAGCGTGCCCTGCGTCCACTCCCTCCGCACCGCGGTGAGGTCCGTATACTTGCCGCCCGGTCGCCTCCAGTTCATGATCTCCGGGTTCACCCCCGGCGCAATCCCCGTCGCCGGCAGGATGATCCCCGCCGCCACCGGCGTGCCCTTGGCCGCCGCCGCCTCGACGCCGACCTGCGTCTGGTTGAATACCGTGTCCTTGGCCATCTAGGGTACCTCCTATGTGACCCGTACCCGCAGGCGGTAGATGCCGCCCTCCTGATAGTAGACCGCGCCGCCCTCCGCTATCCCCGGGGGCAGCTTCAGCGGCCTCTCCCGATGGCAAGACAGCACTACCCCCCCCTCCTGCACTGCCCGTCTGCCGTGCAGCACCCTGTCGACCTGCGCCGCAATGGCCCGTGCACCCGCATAGCCGTGCCCCTGCGTCACAGCCCGCACCGCGTAAAGTGCGTTGGCCGCCAGCCGGATACCCCCCACCACTACCGTGTCCCCCGCCGCTGCCTGTAGCTGGAACACGATATACGGCAGAGCGGCACCCCGTGGCGCCAGAGCATCGTAGACGCGCCCGCCCACCATCGTCGCGATCTCGCCGTCCGCCGTCAGAGTGCTATATAGCCAGCCATCCATCACGCCCAGCTCAGTCGTCACCCCGTCACCTCATCGCCTCGTCAAAGAGCTTCTCGAGCCCTTCTTCCCAGGCGTCGGTGGCGTCCTCGACGGCCGGCTCGAGGTACGGCTGCGCCGCCTGGTCGAGCGTGCCGTACTCGACGAACACCCCGTACTCGGCGCCCACCGCGACAATGGCGCTCAAGAACCCCGCGCCCACCGCCTCTTCCATCATCGCCCCGGCCACGTCCACCCACTGGCCCGTCGCCGCGCTCTTGCGCTGGCCCGCGCGCCGCTTGGCGTCCGTGCGCTCCGCGTGCCCCAGGGCCCGGTCGTACCCCGAGCCCTGGCTGGTCACCGTGTAGATCGAGTTCCTCAAGAACCCCGTATCCACGGGCGCGCCCGCCTTGGCCCGCCGCTCGATGTCCAGCGCCGTCCGCCGCACCAGCCGGTCACCCGCCTCCCACAGCCGCTTCGGCAGGTCCCGCAGGCGGTCATCGGTTAGCTGCACGTCCACGGTCATCCGCATCGCTAGGCGCCCTCTCGTGCCGTCCGCACGTCGATCCCGCTGCCGAGCACCCAGGCCGCGAGTCGGATCAGCCGCACCGCGAGCCACATGCGCGCCCGATACTCGCGCACGTGCGTTCGGCGCACGTGCACCTGGAGCGTGACCTGGCGCATCAGCCGCCGCGTGTCGAGCGTTGCCTCTGCCACTACCCCACCTCCACGCACAGCACCCGCCGCGCCGTCTCCCACGCCCCGCCCCCCAGCACGGCGATCACCTCGAGCCTCCGCTCGCCCACCGCCAGCGTGTCCTCCGCCCGCACGTCCGCGCCCGCCGGCAACGTTACCGTGTACGTCACAGCGCTCGTCAGCCGCGCCGCCGCCTCCACCTCACGGCCCCCCGTCGGGGCTAGCCGGCAGGCGAACGTCTCGCCGCTCGGCGGGCCCGCCGTCCGCCCGCCCGTGCCGTCGTCCGCCAGTGCGGGGCGCAGCCGCGTGCACGTCTCCGGCAGCGCCGCTTCCTGCGCCGCCCGCATCGCCGCGAGCTCGGCCCCGCTCAACATCCGCGCCCTCCCACCAGCACCCGCGCCGCCCCCGCCACTACATGTCGCCCCGCACCTGCAGGATCACCCGAACCCTCCCCTGCCGCCGATAGCGCGCCGCGAGGCCCAAGAGCGCCTCCGCCTTTTGCGAGCGGCGGTACGTCGCCCCGTCGCTGCCAAAGTCGTAGGCAAGCTTCTCCTTCGCCGCCCACATCTCGAGCAGGTCCGCCGCCGCCCCGTACACGTCCTCGCCCCCTCCGTCCACGGAGGCCCCTCCGTCGGCGGACCCAGAGGCCGCCTCGAGCGCCTCTCGGATCTCCTCGTCGCTGAACGTCTGCTCGGCGCCCGCCGGGTCGGCAATCAACCGGCGCACCCGCACGATCGCGTCAGCCATCGGCTACTCCCCGCTCTCCGTCTCGACGCCTTCGTAATAGTCCAGGTACACCACCACCCGGCCCGCCGTCAGCGCCGCCGTCCCCACCGTGAAGGTGATCGCCTTAGCCGCCGTCAGCTTGATCCCCGTCGCCTCCGGTGTGTTCGCCTTCGGCACGATCGCCTTCAGCCCCGTGGTGGACCAGGGCACCCCTCCCACCGCCGCCGCCGCCACGATGTCGTTGGCCTGGGCGATGCTCACCGCCAGCGTCGCGCCCGCCTCGCCGGTGAACGCCTGCACCACGTCCACCACGCCCCCCACCATAATCGCGTTCGCCGGCACCTTCCAACCCGCCGCGTGCGCCCCGACGGCCTGGTTCGGGTTGCCCTCCCCGCCCGCGTCAAACGTGCACACCGCCGTCCGCCGCTGGCTCAGCCCGTCGAACAGCCCCACCGGCGCCAGCGCCGCAAAGTTGTCGTTCACGTCCTTCAGCAGCCCGCCGGTGGTCACTGGCTTCAGTTGCGCCATATTGCCCCTTCCTGCGGCTCAGGCGGGCAACCGCCGCCCGCCTGAACCCCTATGCCCCCCGTTAGCTGTTCTTGTCGTGCCGATAGATGCCGTTGACGCGGTTGTCGTACACGAACGCGTCGTGATACAGCCGATACTGCCACAGGTGCCCGTCCGAAATCTGGTTCACGTCCGGCGAAAAGTACTTGACCTGGTTCAGCTTGATCGGCTGCAACAGCGCGCTCGGGTGCACAATCAGGAAGTTGAGGTCGTGCGCGCTCGCGCCCTTGGCAAAGCCCCCCGCGTCCGAGGTCGCCCCCGCGTTCAGGTCCACCGCCGTGTAAAAGCGCGTCTGCGGCACCGGCACCACCGTCATGTCGTCCAGCGTAAAAATGCGCCGCTCCACGCCCGTCTCGGTGGCCAGGCTGCGCGTCACCGACGCCTTCAGCAGGTGGTACAGCGTCGTCGAGATGTACAGGATGCGCCCCTCGCTGGGTACCTCGTCCTCGTCCAGGGCCGCCATCCCCACGTCGATCGCCGCAATCACCTTGGCCGCCGTGTCCAGCGCCGCCGCCGTGGCAACCTTGTTCCCCGCCTCCGTGGCATACTTGGCGAACCGGTAGGCATCCAGCTCCGGCGCCACGTGCACCCGCATCCACTCACGGATCAGGTTGCCCAGCACCAGCCCCAGCGTCTCCTCGTTGTCCATGCGGTCCAGGCTAAAGGCCCGCCCGCGCTCCGCGGTCAGCTGCATCGTCTCCCACGTGGCGGTAATGTCGCCCGCCGGGTAGCCGGCCGCGCGGCTGTACGTCCCCAGGCCGACGGTGGAGAGCTTCATCACCTTGACCTCGTTCGCGCCCGAGAACGGCACGTCCCGCGTCAACGTGTCCAGCCGCGCGGTGAGGCTCTCCACCTTGTACACCGCGTCGATAAGCGCCAGGAATCTCG
>JAAZBY010000087.1 GCA_012513595.1 Chloroflexota bacterium | reverse complement strand
TCAATCCTGTCAATCCTGTCAATCCTGTCAATCCTGTCAATCCTGTAAATCCCATCTTTCCTGTCCATCCTGTCTCCGCGAGCCTGCTCGGGGGCGCTGGTGGACGGGTCCGGCGCCGGCGGGTACAATACCGCTGATCATGCTGGCCCGCCGGACGGACCCGTCCGGTGATCGATAGAGGGAGTCGCCATGTCACACCTGTGGGACGAGATCCACGAGCAGCCCCAGGCGCTGGGGCGCCTGCTCGCCAACCTGGACGCGGTCCGCGCGGCCGTCGCGGCGTTGCGCGCCGCCGAATACCGCTACGTCCTGATCGCCGCGCGCGGCACGTCGGACAATGCCGGCGTCTACGGCAAGTACCTGCTGGGGGCCTGGAACGGGCTGCCGGTGGCCCTGGCGGCCCCGGCCCTCTTTACCCAGTACGAGCGGCCGCCGCGCCTGGATGGCGCCCTGGTGCTGGGCATCTCCCAGTCGGGCGCCTCGCCCGACATCTGCACCGTGGTGGAGGAGGCCCGCCGGCAGGGCGCGCCCACCCTGGCCATCACCAACACGCCCGGCTCGCGCCTGGCCCAGGCGGCCGAGCAGGTCATCGCGCTGCACGCCGGCCCGGAGCGGAGCGTGCCGGCCACCAAGACCTACACCGCCCAGCTCCTGGCGCTGGCCATGTTCTCGGCGCTCCTGAGCGATGACGCGGACCGCCTGGCCGCCCTGGCCGCCGTGCCCGCTGCCGTCGCCGAGACGCTGGCCCTCAACGCCGACCTCGGCCCTCGGCTGGCCCGCTACGCGGCCATGCGCGATACCACCGTGGTGGCCCGCGGGTACAACCTCTCCACCGCCCTCGAGGTGGCCCTCAAGATCAAAGAGACCACCCGCCTCGGCGCGCACCCCTATTCCTCTGCCGATTTCCGCCACGGGCCGATCGTCGTCGTCGACCAGGGCTACCCGATCGTGGCGGTGGCGCCCTCCGGCCGCACCTATGCGGATATGCGCGACCTGGTGAGCGAGCTCGACGCGCGCGGTGCGGACCAGATCATCATCTCCGACCAGGAGGAGCTCCTGGCTAAGGCGCAGACGCCGCTGCGCCTGCCGGCCGGGATCCCCGAGTGGCTCTCACCCATCGCGGCGGTGGTGCCGGGGCAGCTCCTGGCCGCCCACCTCGGGGAGGCTCGCGGGCTCGACCCGGACCGGCCCCGCGGCCTGAGCAAGGTCACGGAGACGCACTGACCGCCTCGTCCGCGGGCGGGGGCTCCTCGGCGATTTGACACGTCGGTCAAAGCCGGTATAATGCCCCCGTAGTTACGGGGACGTGCCGCATTCGTCTAGTGGCCTAGGACACCGCCCTCTCAAGGCGGAGATCGGGGGTTCGAATCCCCCATGCGGTACCATCATACGGCCTACGGGCCGGCCCAGCGAAACCACCTTGGTCAAGGTGGTTTTGTTGTTTTCCGCGCCGGTGCTGGACGGCGGGGCCCGCGCCAACAGCGGCCGAGGCTGCGGGTCCAGCCGGTGGTAGCCCTCGAGCCATTCCACGGCGTCGGCTCGCCGCGCAAGGTTGAACGACGGGCGCGATGCGTCATGCACCTCACGCACCAGCCCGAGCGTCTCCTCGTTGTCCATGCGGTCCAGGCTAAAGGCCCGCCCGCGCTCCGCGGTCAGCTGCATCGTCTCCCACGTGGCCGTAATGTCGCCCGCCGGGTAGCCAGCCGCGCGGCTGTACGTCCCCAGGCCCACGGTGGAGAGCTTCATCACCTTGACCTCGTTCGCGCCCGAGAACGGCACGTCCCGCGTCAACGTGTCCAGCCGCGCGGTGAGGCTCTCCACCTTGTACACCGCGTCGATAAGCGCCAGGAATCTCG
>JAAZBY010000086.1 GCA_012513595.1 Chloroflexota bacterium | reverse complement strand
GGCGCAGCGCGGCCCGCGCGCCAGGCAGATCGTGGCCCCCAGCTCCATCATGGCGGCGTTGTGCTCCGCGGCGCGCCCGGCGGGCAGCAGCGCCGCGGCCAAGGCGCGCAGGGTGCGCTTCCCCGCGGCGCGGGTAAGGTCGCCGGCATAGTCGAACAGCCGACAGAGGACGCGGGCAGCGTTCGTGTCGATGGCGGCCACGTCCTGCCCAAAGGCGATGCTCAGGACGGCCGCCGCGATATAGGGGCCCACGCCCGGCAGCGCCCGAAAAGCGGCGGGGTCGCCCGGCACCTCGCCGCCATGGCGCTCCATCACCAGCCGCGCGGCGGCGTGCAGATGGCGGGCCCGCGCGTAATAGCCCAGCCCGGCCCACAGGGCCAGCATCCGGTCGAGGTCCGCCGCGGCAAGGGCGCACACGGTCGGGAACGCGCTCAGGAAGCGCTGGTAGTAGGGGATCACCGTCGCCACCTGGGTCTGCTGGAGCATTACCTCCGACACCCAGATGCTGTACGGGTCGCTGGTGCGGCGCCAGGGGAGGTCGCGGCGCTCGGCGGCGTACCAGGCCAAGAGCGCTTCCTGGATGGGGCGCGCTTGTCGCCCCAGGGGCTGCCGGTCCGGAATGGGATCGCTCACTGTACCCCTGCCCCCAGTCATCGTCGCATTGTGCACGGACGGCGCAGTCTAGCGCGGGATGTTTCCCCTGCCAAAACCCCCGCGCGCCGATCCACCGTCAGACGGGCCACTTGTGTGCTCCACGCCGCCCGCCGCCGTGTATAATGGGAGTGCAAGTGTCGTCCCTCGGCCGGCGCCGGGCCTGCTGGCGCCGACAGCCACCCTTGTCCCTCAGCCAGACGCCGTCCGCAACGGCCGTCCCCCACTTCCCCACGGCCGGCGAACGGCCCCCAGAAGGAGGTGACGCCCCGCTCAGAGTCCTACGGAACTCGCTCGCGCATAGATAGTGGGTCGCAAGGAGCTCAGAGTATTCCTTCTGTCAGTACCGTGGTCTCGTGTTAGGTGTGACTAGCGGAGAGAGGGAAGGAGCACCATGGAAAGGCTGTCTCGTCGCGAGTTTCTGCGTGTTTCTGCCTTGGCGACTGCCGCCACGGTGGCGGCAGCCTGCGTCACCACGACGCCGACGGCTGCGCCGGTCGCACAGCCCGCGGTGGCCGCGCAACCGACGATGGCCGCACAGCCGGCGGCACCCGTGCAACCGCCAACCGGCGCGCCCGCTGCCCCCGTGGCCGCCAAGTTCTCGGAGGCGCCGATGCTGGCCGAGATGGTCCAGCAGGGCAAGCTCCCGCCGGTGGATGATCGCGTGCCTGCGAACCCCTTCGTCATCGAAGGGCTCGACGGCATCGGCAACTTTGGGGGCACCTGGCGGAAGAGCAAGAAGGGCATGGCCGACGGAGGCACCTACCGCCACATGGCCTACCGCGGCCTGATCGACATCAACCAGGACTTTGAGATCATCCCCTACCTCGCCGCGGCCTGGGAGGTCAGCGAGGATGCCCGCATCTACACCTTCCACCTGCGCAAGGGCACCAAGTGGTCCGATGGCGCCCCCCTCACCTCGGAGGATTTCCGCTTCTACTATGAGGACGCCATCCTCAACCGTGACCTGACCAGCGCGCACCCGGAGGAGATGGCCAGCGTCATCGGGGGGGAGCGGGTGCCCGCCACCATCGTCGTGCCGGACGATCTGACCGTCCAGTACACCTTCCCGGAGCCCAAGGCCCTCTTTTACTACTGGGCCAACATCATGCTCAACATTCCGGCCATCCCCAAGCACTTCCTGATGCAGTTCCACAAGGACTATGCCGACAAGGCCGCCCTGGATAAGGCCGTGGTCGACGGGAAGGTCGATGACTGGACGCAGCTCTTCTGGAACAAGGAGGATCCGCTCAAGACGCCCGAGCGCCCGGTGCACTATCCCTGGGTGGTGCAGAACATCTGGAGTGACGAGTTCGTAACGGCGGTGCGAAACCCCTACTACTGGGAGGTCGATACCGCGGGCAACCAACTCCCCTACATCGACAAGGTCACCTACCGCGACTTTGCTGACACGCAGGTGACCATGATGTGGGCCGTCAACGGCGAGCTCGACTGCCAGTGCCGGCACATCGGGAACTTTGTCAACTATACCATCCTCAAGGAGGGCGAAAAGACCGGCGACTATACGGTGCAGCTGTGGAAGCAGAGCCGCGTGCCGCTGATGTTCTTCAACATGACCACCAAGGACCCGCGCCTGCAGGCCCTGTTCCGAGAGAAGGACTTTCGCATCGCCACCTCGCACGCCCTCAACCGTGATGAGATGCGCGAGCTGCTCTACGACGGCTTTGGCGTCAACAAGCAGTACACCCCGCCGGATACTTCTCCTTTCTACTATGAGAAGCTGGCCAAGGCCTACCTGGAGTACGACCCCGACAAGGCCAACGCCCTGCTGGACGGCCTGGGCATCTCGCAGCGCGACGCGGAGGGCTTCCGCCTCTGGAACGATGGCAGCGGGCAACGCGTCTCTTTCACCGCTCTCGGGCAGGAACCCGAGGTCGGCGAAGAGTTGCTGATGGTCACCGACTATCTGAAGGACGTCGGCATCCAGGTGAACTACCGCGGTGTGGACCGTGCCCTGGCCATCGAGATGACCAACGCCAACGAGGTCGAGATGACCCTGTCGGTGGCGGACTGCAACCTGGTTCCGCTGGCCGACCCGCAGTTCTACCTGAAGAACGCCGAGCCCGACAGCCAGGCCTGGTGTGAGGCCTGGACGCTCTGGTACCTGGACCCCACCAACCCGAACGCCGAAAAGCCCCCCGAAGGGCACTGGATCTGGACCCTCTGGGGCATCTGGGAGGAGCTGCAAAAGACGGTCGGCGAAGACAAGCAGAAGGAACTGTTGTGGAAGATCATGGACGTCTGGGTGGATGAGCTCCCCGCGCCCGGGCTCTATGGGGACCTGCCCATGCCGATCGTGGTCAAGAACGGCTTCAAGGGGATCAAGGAGGGCTACGACTGGGACTGCTGCATCACGATCTACGAGTACATTATCGACTGCTCCACCTGGTACTGGGACGACCCCGCCAAGCACGTGTAGCCGCCTGACCGCGGGTGGGGGGCCAAGGCCCCCCACCCTTGCGACATGCCCCTGGCCCGGCCAGGGCCCCCGGGGCGGCCGGAAGGCGCTGCTCCCCGCAGAACCTCGCCCGTTTGCGAGCCCGTGATACGGATGCTATACTTGGCTATTCGTGGACGGTGCCATCGGAGGACGCACGGATGCCACAGTGCCTTTCCCGCCAGCAAGTACTGCACATTGCCGAGCTGGCCAAACTGGCCCTGAGCGAGGACGAGATCGCGCTCTTTGGCGAGCAGCTCGGTGAGATCCTCGCCTATGCGGACCGGCTGAACAGCCTGGACACGTCCGCCATCGCGCCGACGGCGCAGGCCATCGCGATGCGCAACGTCACCCGTGAGGACGCGGTGCGCCCGTCGCTGGCGCCTGAACAGGCCCTGGCCAACGCGCCGGACCGCGAGGGGGAGATGTTCCGCATCAAGCCCGTGTTCGACTGAGGCGTCCCCCAAGCGTCGGCCCCCGCCACCAGATTGCAGGGAGGTTGTGCGTTGGATCTCCACGCACTGACGATCCACCAAGCCCACACGCTGCTCCGCCGCGGCGAAACTTCCTCCGTCGACCTGACCAGGGCGGTCTTGGCCCGGGTGGAGGCGGTGGACGGCCGCGTGCGGGCCTATCTCCGCACCGTGCCAGAGCGGGCCCTGGCGCAGGCCGCCGAGGCCGACCGGCGCCGGGCGTCCGGCGAGGATCACCCCCTGCTGGGCATCCCCCTGGCTATCAAGGACGTCCTCTGCACCGAGGGGATCGAGACCACCTGCGCCTCGCGGATGCTGGCGGGCTTTGTGCCCCCCTACACCGCCACGGCGGTCGCCCGCCTGGAGCGCCTGGGCGCCGTGATCATCGGCAAGACCAACACCGACGAGTTTGCCATGGGCTCCTCGACGGAGACCTCTGCCTTCCAGGTCACCCATAACCCGTGGGACCTGAGCCGCGTGCCAGGAGGCTCCTCGGGCGGCAGCGCCGCAGCCACCGCCGCGGGCGAGTGCCTGGGCGCCTTGGGTAGCGACACCGGCGGCAGCGTCCGCCAGCCGGCCGCCCATTGCGGGGTGGTGGGGCTCAAGCCCACCTACGGGCGCGTGTCGCGGTACGGGCTGGTAGCCTTTGCCTCCTCGCTCGACCAGATCGGTCCCCTGGCCAGGGACGTGGAGGATGCCGCCCTGCTTCTGGAAGCCATTGCCGGGCATGATCCCGCCGATGCGACGTCCGCCGAGCGCCCCGTCCCTCGCTACACCGCCGCCCTCACTGGCGACGTGCGCGGGCTGCGCATCGGCGTGCCCAAGGAGTATATGGCCGCCGGCCTGCAGCCGGAGGTGGCCGCCGCGGTCCAGGCAGCGCTGGACGTCTGGCAGGGGCTGGGTGCGCAGATCGTCGACGTGTCTCTGCCACACACCGAGTACGCCCTGCCCGCCTACTACTTGCTGGCCACGGCGGAGGCCTCCGCCAACCTGGCCCGCTTTGACGGGATGCGCTATGGCGCCTCCAACCCGCAGGCGCAGGATATCTGGGATGCGTTCCGCCTCAGCCGCGAGGCCAGCTTTGGCCCTGAGGTGAAGCGGCGTATCATGCTGGGAACCTACGCCCTGTCGGCCGGCTACTATGACGCGTACTATCTGAAGGCCCAGAAGGTACGCACGCTGATCCGCCAGGATTTTGACGAGGCCCTGCAGCTCTGTGACGTGCTCGCCGCGCCGACGACGCCCACCACGGCGTTCCGCATCGGCGAAAAGGCGTCCGACCCGCTGCAGATGTACCTGTCGGACCTGCTGACCCTGTCGCTGAACCTGGCCGGCCTGCCGGGGATCTCCGTCCCCTGCGGGTATGCCGACGGGCTGCCGATCGGGCTGCAGGTGATGGGCGGGGCTTTTGAAGAAGAGTGCATCCTGCGTGCCGCGCACGCCTACGAGGTTGCTACCAGCTGGCGCAGGCGCCAGCCGTCGCTGTAGACACGTTCATTATCCACTCCGACTGTGTTTACCGCGTTATGAGGATAGCGCGCGACGAGAAGCGAGGTGTACTGATGATCATCGGAGTCCCTACCGAGGTGAAGGAAGGCGAGCACCGCGTCTCGCTGACGGCAGGAGCGGCAGAATCCCTGGTACACGACGGGCACCACGTGTTGGTGCAGTCGGGCGCCGGTGAGGACAGCGGCTTCTCGGACGAGGACTATGCCCAGGCTGGCGCAGAGATCGTGGGTTCCGCTGCCGACGCCTACAGGCGCGCCGACCTAGTCCTCAAGGTCAAGGAACCGCAGGCCTGCGAGTACGACTTGCTCCGCCCCGGGCAGGTGCTGTTCACCTATCTGCACCTGGCCACGGAGGAGCAGCTCACCCACGAACTGATCGCCCGCGGGGTGACGTCGATCGGCTACGAGACGGTCCAGATGGATAACGGCTCGCTGCCCCTGCTGACGCCCATGAGCGAGGTGGCGGGGCGCATGGCCGTACAGATCGGGGCGCACTACCTCGAGGGTCCCCAAGGCGGGCGCGGCCTGCTCCTGGGCGGCGTCCCGGGCGTGCGTGCCAGCAGCATCGTGATCATCGGTGGGGGCACCGTCGGCACTAACGCCGCCATGCTGGCCCTGGGCACGGGGGCGCGCGTCACGGTGATCGACATCAACCTCGATCGCCTCCGCTACCTGGAGCATGTGCTCAAGGGGAACCTCAGCACCGTCGCCTCCAACCGGCGAAACATCATCGAGGCGGTGCGCCGCGCCGAGCTCCTGATCGGTGCCGTGCTGATCCCTGGGGCCAAGGCCCCGCGGCTCATCACCGACGAGATGATCGCCAGCATGGAGCCCGGTTCCGTGGTCATTGACGTGGCCGTGGACCAGGGGGGCTGCATCGAGACGATCCACCCCACCACGCACGCCCATCCGACCTACAAGGTCCACGGCGTGATCCACTACGCCGTGACGAACATCCCCGCCTCGGTGCCGCGCACGTCGACCTATGCACTGTCGAACGCGACGCTGCCCTACATCAGCCAGCTGGCTGGCCTGGGCTTTGCCGAGGCCGTCCGTCGCGACCACGCCCTGGCCAGGGGTGTCAACACCTACGCCGGCCAGCTGACCCATCGTGCGGTGGCGCAGGCGCACGGCCTGCCCTGTCGCTCGCTCGAGGAACTAGTATCCTAGGCGGCGTACGCCGCTAGGGTGTACAGAGGTCTGCGGCCCGCCCCTGCCGGATGGCGGTGGGGCGGGCCAGCGGGCCGCCCCCGCCCTGCAACCACTGAGGAGATGCCCCATGGCCTCGCGTACGCGCCGCTCCCACGTCGCCCTAGCGCTCGGCATCCTGCTCGTCACGGCGGTGGGCTGTTTTGCCTGCAACGCGGTCGACCGGGTGGGAAGCAAGCTCCTTGGCCGCCTGCCGAGCGCTTCGCCCCGCACCACTGCGCCGCCGGTGGACGAGCCCCCCGTCGTCCCGACGGCCGACCCCGCGCTGCGCATCGGCAGCCTGGCCGAGATCCCCAGCGAACCGGGGCACGCCTTCGAGATGCTGGTGTCGGAGGAGCAGATCAACGACAAGATCCGCGACATCCAGATGGACCGCGAGGGCTTTACGGCCAGTGAGCCGCGCCTCACGCTGGCTGAGGAGGCCATCCTGGGCACCGTGAACGTCACGCAGCCTGACACGGGCCTCAGCGTGGCCATCTCTTTCCGCGGGCAGCCGCGCGTGGTTGATGGCGAGGTGTTCTTTGCCGTAAAAGACGTCACCCTCGGGGACTCGGTGCGGGGGATGACCCGTCTGCTGGCGCAGGGGATGATCGACCAGGTACTCCGCCAGATGAACGCGGAGCAGGGCATCGCCCTGCCGCTGGATACCCCGGAGGACGTGGAAATCCTGGCAGTGGCCGTGGAGCCGGGGGTGTTACGCGTCACCGGCCGCACGCGCTGAGAGAGACGCAAAGCGCCCCGCCCCCGACGGGGGCGGGGCGCTTGGTCACTTCGCTACGCGCTGTAGCCCAGGCGGCGCAGGGCGGCGACCGTTGCCTCGTGGTCACTCCAGGGGTATTCGGTGGTGCCGAAGCACATCGAGCGCTCGTGCCCCTTGCCGCAGATCATGACCGTGTCTCCGGGCTGCGCCCGAGACAGGGCCTCGGCAATGGCCTCCCCGCGGTCCGGCACCCGCAGGTAGCCCTCCCCCTCCGCGCGGCCCGCCCGCCGGCATCCGGCGGCGATCTGCGCGATAATGGCGTCCACCGACTCGGTGCGGGGGTCCTCGGCCGTCAGGACGGTGAGGTCGGCCAGGCGTCCCGAGGCCTCGCCCATCACCGGGCGCTTGGCCACGTCGCGCAGGCCGGCGCAGCCGTACACAGCGATCAGCCGCCCGGCGGTGAACTCACGCGCCGCCCGCAGCGCCGCGTCCAGGGCGTTCGCCGTGTGGGCAAAGTCGATGATCACTGTGAAGGGCTGCCCGCCGGCGACGTACTCCGTGCGCCCGGGAACCCCCTGCACCGCGGCGACGCCCGCGGCGATCGCCTCGGCGCTCACCCCCTGGGAATGGGCCGCTGCGGCGGCGGCCAGGATATTGGGCACGTTGTAGCGGCCCACCAGGGCAGACGCGACGGAGACCTTCTCCCCGGGCAGGCGCAGGGTGAAGCGCAGGCCGTGCGGCGTCGCTACGATCTCCTCGGCACCCACGTCGACGCCAGGCCCCAGGCCATAGGTCAGCTGCCGGTCGGCGGGGATAGCGCGCAGATAGCCATAGGATGAGTCGTCGGCGTTCAGCACGGCTACCTTGGCCACTCCCTCCTTGCGCGCCGCGGTGGCCAGGGCGCGGAACAGGAGCGCCTTAGCCTCCCGGTAGGCCTCATAGGTGCCGTGGAAGTAGAGGTGGTCGTGGGTGATGTTGGTCACCACGGCGACGTCCACCTCACAGGCCGTCACGCGGTGCTGCGCCAGGCCCTCCGAGGTCGCCTCCAGGAGGGCCACATCGGCCCCGGCGGAGACCATCTCGGCCAGGTAGCGCTGCACCTCGTCGGCGGCCGGCGTCGTGGTGTGAAAGCCGGTATCCACGTCGCGCGCGCCGATCTGGGCGGCCACGGTATCCACCGAGCCGACCCGCAGGCCTGCCGCCGCCAGCATGCCGCGGATGAGGCGCACCGTAGTCGTCTTGCCGTCGGTGCCGGTGACGCCGATGACCCGCATCTTGCGGCCAGGATGGTCATGCAGGGCGGCCTGCAGATACGCATAGGCCTCGCGGGCGTTGGGGACCACGGCCGTGGGCTGGCCGGCCAGTTCCGGCAGCGGCCGCTCGACGACAAAGGCCACCGCCCCCGCGGCCAAGGCCTGGCCGGCGAAGCGGTGCCCGTCGACGGCCACCCCCGGGATGGCCACGAACAGATCCCCCGGCTGGACCTGGCGAGAGTCACACACCACGTCGCGCACGGCCTGCTCCTGCCAGTGCAACACCTCGCACTTGGGCAGCGCGCCGATGAGCACCCCGCTTGAGATCATCGCCTCACCTTTCCACCTTGCCTCGCGGCAGGCTCAACCCAAAGGAGGCGTTGCGGGCGACGCCCGCAGCGCCTCTTCAGGCCGGGCCTGGCCGGGCTACTCTCGTCCGTCGCCGGATGCTTCCGGCACCATCTCACGCAGCAGCCGCTTTAGCACGGCGTTGCGGCGCTTGGTTTGCCCCTTGACGTCGAACTCGCGGACGACCTCCTGCACCGAGACGAGTTTCTCCAGCGCCGTCCGCCAGGCGCCCGATTCGACGGGCGTGTGCAGAAAGCCCGTCCGCGTGATGCGCACCGCCCCCTCGGCGGGGCACACGGCAACGCACGCCTCGCAGTAGAGGCAAAAGCGCTCGTCCAGGTGCACCCGGGCGCCGTCATAGGTCAGGGCGCGTGAGGGGCAGACGTCGACGCAGGCCTGGCAACCGGCCGGGCAGAGGGCTACATCCAACGCGGCGCGCCCCCGGTAGGGCTTGGTGATGGTAAAGCCGCCCTGGGGCCCCTCTTCCATGCAGTGCGTGCAGTTCACGCATT
>JAAZBY010000085.1 GCA_012513595.1 Chloroflexota bacterium | reverse complement strand
TGGTATACAGCGTGGCCGCGCTCTTTCTCCCCGGCCAGATGGGCTTTTTCTGGGAACTCGTCACCCTCATCGACATTATGCTCCTGGGGCACTGGCTCGAGATGCGCAGCGTACGCCAGGCCTCCGGCGCGCTCGACGAACTGGCCCGCCTGATGCCCGACACCGCCGAACGCATCACCGGCGATGGCGACACCGAGACGATCCCGCTGGATCAACTGGGTGCCGATGATCTGGTGCTGGTCCGCCCGGGCACGTCCATCCCGGCCGATGGCGTCGTGGTCGAGGGCGCCTCCGACGTGAACGAGTCGATGTTGACCGGCGAGTCGCGCCCCGTGGCCAAAAAGGACGGCGACCAGGTGATCGGCGGCACCCTCAACGGCGACGGCAGCCTGCGCGTGCGCATCACCGCCACCGGCGACGACACCGCCCTGGCGGGGATCATGCGCCTGGTAGACGAGGCGCAGCGCACCAAATCGCGCACGCAACTGCTCGCCGACCGCGCCGCCGGGTGGCTGTTCTACGTCGCCCTGGGAGTGGCGGCGCTCACGGCCGTTGGTTGGACAGTCGCGGCCGGTTGGAGCGTCGAGGTCATCGCCCGGGTGGCCACGGTGCTGGTGATCGCCTGCCCGCACGCGCTGGGCCTGGCGATCCCGCTGGTGGTGGCGATCTCCACCGCCATCGGTGCCCGCGCGGGGATCCTGGTGCGCGACCGGATTGCCCTGGAGGAGGCCCGCACCGTGGACCTGATCGTGTTCGACAAGACCGGCACGCTCACGCGGGGCGCGTTCGGCGTGGTGGGCGTCACGGCTGTCGATGGCCACGACGAGGACGAGGCCCTCGCCCTGGCCGCTGCGGTGGAGGGCGACTCGGAGCATACCATCGCCCGCGGCATCCGCGAGAGTTCTGAGGACCAGGGGCTGACGCTGCCCAACGTGAGCGGCTTTGAAGCCATCAAGGGCCGAGGCGTGCGCGCAGACTGGGACGGCCGCGAGGTACATTTGGGCGGGCCGCGCCTGCTGGAGAGCCTGGATATCGCGCTGCCCGGGCCGCTGGCCGAGTTTGAAGCCTCCGCCAGCGATAGCGGACAGACGGTGGTCCATCTGATCGTGCAAGGTGAGCCGGTGGCCAGTCTCGCCCTGGCCGACGTGATCCGCGAGGAGAGCCGCGAGGCGGTCAGGGGTCTGCAGGAGCGCGGGATCGAGGTCGCGATGCTCACCGGCGACAGCGAGGCCGTGGCCGCCGCTGTGGCCGCCGAACTGGGCATTGAGACCTGGTTCGCCGAGGTCCTGCCCGAGCACAAAGAGCGCCAGATCGCCGAGTTGCAGGCTCACGGCAAAAAGGTCGCCATGGTGGGCGATGGCGTCAATGACGCGCCCGCGCTGGTGCGCGCCGACGTGGGCATCGCCATCGGCAGCGGCACCGACGTCGCCGTGGCCTCGGCGGGGATCATCCTGGTGCGTAGCAACCCGCTGGACGTGGTGCGCATCCTGAAACTGAGCGAGGCCACCCACCGCAAGATGATCCAAAACCTGGTGTGGGCGACAGGGTACAACGTCGTGGCGCTGCCTCTGGCGGCCGGCGTCCTCGCCCCGTGGGGGATCTTGCTCTCGCCCGCCGTTGGCGCGATACTCATGTCCATCAGCACGATTGTGGTGGCCATCAACGCACAACTGCTGCGACGGGAGCAACTGTAAGGCTGGCCGGGTGGACCGCCGGCTTTAGCCCGGTGGAGCGCCGGCTTTAGCCGGTTTTGGATACGGGCTAAGAGTCTAACCCCGTGGACCGCCGGCTTTAGCCGGTTCCGGATGCGGGCTGTAAGCCCGCGGTCCATCCAGAGAGGCTGCTACGCATGAAAACACTCTGGTCCGAGCTGGAACTCGCCGGGCGCGCTCTGCTAATCGTGCTCGCGATGGTGGTCCTGGCGACCCCCATCGGCGTGGCCCTGCTCGTGGGCCGGACCCACGCCGCCGGCCACGATAGCCCCCTGGATTTTGTCCGTGCCGAACGCCGCACCGCCCAGGCACTCCAGACTCTCGAGGAGGCCACCTGGGTCGCTGTACTGGAGACGCTGTGGGCCATGCCCGCGCCCACCTTTGTGCCGGACGACCTCGTGACGGCCACGCCCCTGCCGGCCGCCGATATCCCGGCCGTACCCCGCCCGACCCCCACGCGTCGGCCCACTACGGCGGGCAACAAGGCCTCAGCGACCCGTCGTCCGCCGGCCGAGGAGACAGCGCTGGCCCAGAGCGCACTCACGAAGACGCCCATCCCCCCGAGTGCCATCGACCTGGGCCTGGTGGCGCCAACGCATGACTCTGGCCCGCTGGACACTCTCGTCGCGCATTATGTCGAACTGTCCGACGGCGTCGCCACGCTGATCCAGTGGAAGGACCTGGCGATTCTGGTGGACGCCGGCGGGGCCGAGGACGATGTGCTGCTGGACTATGTCCTGATGCAGGGCATCGTCCACCTGGACATGGCGATTGTTACCCGCGTCGACGCGGCCCACACCACCGCGGCGGGACGGCTCTATCCGCTCCTCGCGCCGGATGTCCTGTGGACCCCGCACCAGATCGCCAGCGACGAGCAGGAGCAGGCGCTGTTCGACCTGGTGCTCGAGACCGGCGGCGACCACTATACCCCCGCCGCGGGCGAGCGCTACCAGTACGACGGCCTGCTGGTGGAATGCCTGTACTCGTCGCGCGATGACCCGAACGCGGACAGCCTGGCGGTGCGCCTGACCTATGGGGAGATGGGGCTGCTCTTTACCGGGGATACGGCCGCTGAGGGGGCCTTGCTGGATGCGCAGAACGGCCTGCGCGCGGACGCACTCAGGCTGGCCTATGATGGACCCGATCCTGCACAAGGCGTGGATCTACTTGCGGCGACCCGCCCCGAGTTTGCCATCTACACCGGCCCGGCGCCCCGCGATCCGTTCCTGAACACGTTGGCCGCCACGGGCGTCCCCGTCTATGCCACCGCCGACTATGGCACACTCCGTTTTGTCACCGACGGGTGGGTGTACCAGCTCGAGGCCGAGCGCGTACCCACCCCGGCGCCGTAGGGCCGAGAGCAGATTGGAGATTTCCGATTTCAAATTGCAGATTGCAGAGAGCAGATAGGATCGCCGGCTCGTGGACCGCCGACGCTTGGACCGCGGGCATACAGCCGGCTCCGGTCAGCGTACCAGCGGCGTTCGGATGCGGGCCGGCCACTTTCGCACCCAACCTACGCGGTCAGCCAGAGGCTGACCCTTGTATCT
>JAAZBY010000084.1 GCA_012513595.1 Chloroflexota bacterium | reverse complement strand
GGCCGCCCAGGGCAGCCCAGCGGAGGGCGACGCGGCGCCGCGGCGCCTGGCGCGGGTGTGCGCCTGGTGCGGCAGCGTGCGCGACGAGGCCGGCATCTGGCAAAAGATCGGCCTGGGCGGCCGCGGGGCCGGCGCCGACCGCTTCACCCACGGCATCTGTCCGGATTGCCTCCGCCGGGAGGAGGCCGCCCTCCTCACGGCCCGGCCAATCTGAGCGAAAGCCGCACGCAGGCGGATAGCAGGAGGGCGCCCGATGAGGGGCGCCCTCCTGTTAGGCCCACTGCCGCTAACGGCTGCATCGGCTCGGCGTGATCCCAAGCAGCCGTCCAGACTGCCGTCAGCTTTTGGCAGCCTGCCTTCCCTCGGGATCCCCGAACGCCCGAAAGCCGAATACGCCGAGCACTGCCGTGAACACCACGGCGCTGTAAGTGCTGAAGCGCTCCACGACGCCAAAGAAGGCCGCCGGCCCGATGCCCGTACCAGCCCCGCCGATGACCATACCTGTCAGTGCCATGATCGCCCAGGCGGCAAGCGAGCGATATCTCGCGCCGTCCCTCAGCCCGCCGATGATGATCAGCGCCAGCGAGATGACGCTTAGCAGCACCACCGCCACGGTTACGACGTAGACGTGCATGACGTCCTGGAACGTGCCCGCATAGCCGCTAGCGGAGAGCGGGAACAGGGAATAGCCCACGGCCGACACCCAGTTCATGATGGCAAACAGATAGATGCCGAGGCGCAAAGTCTTGCTTCCCTTGCCCTGTACGACGATGCATACGAGAGCGCTGGAGAGGCCGCTGAACAAGCCATAGATCGACGCCAGACCGCTTGCCACCACATAGGACGGAGCATTGATGGCCGTCAGATCGCTCACCGCCTGGCTGGATCGGTCATAGCCCGGGTAGAGCATCCCGCCGATCACATCATGGAGTAGGTAGAAGACGAGGGCGACGATTCCTGACAGGCAGAGGTAATGGATCAGCGTTCTCTTGGGTTTCATCCGCGTGTCGTGCTCCTTTGAAGCAAGCGGTAGGTTGGGGGCGCCCACGGCTCATAATGGGTCGCCAGGTCACTGCATCTGGCGGTTTAGCCCCATATTCGGTCAGTCGTTACCCACGTTGGCTACTGTGACAGGATTGGGCGAGGCCCCGGCCCCCTGCGATCGAGTGCGTCGTGCAGTATCGCAGCGCTATAGTGCGCAACCCGTCGCGTTGTCAGCCCCGTTCGACCGTCTATGTACCACGGAAGCCCTGTCCCCCCCGGTTTGCGACCGGGCGCACCGACGACATCGGCGACGGTCTTCTGCACCCCGAGCTCCTCACCCTGCAGAAGGTTGCCGGGTGACATTATCATCTGACTTGACGCGGGTGCCACATGGCGGGACTTGTCCTCTGCGTTCTGGTCCGGCAATCAAGCATCCAACCGGTCGGCGTGTCGCCGTTATCCATCCGTTCTTACGTGGACGCAACGGTCCACCGTGACGGCGATGGTCGCATGTCCAGCGTGGTCCGAACACTCCTCCGCGCGAGCTCGTTCTCTGCAAGAAGCCTCGCGCAGGTGTGCTGTCCACTCTCCCAGACAAGAGGCGCGCCCGTCAAGACATGCCGAGTGGTTGCCAACTAGTACGCATTCCACAGGAACACAAACGCGAAAACGCAGCCCCAGGCGTTGCCGGTGACGTCCTTGCTCACCAGCATGCCGTAGATCACGAGGAACACCGTCAGCATCTCGATGATGCCCTCCACCGTGACGCCGACCATGCCGTGAATCAGTAGGCACATGACGCCGCAGATGATCGCGCCCCAGTTCAGCCACCGGTGTTTGACGGGCAGCAGCATGTTGATCTTTTCGCTGATGACTACGTAGTTAAAGCCCTCAAAGAAGCCCCAGGCGACCGCGATGAGGAGGAATCCGGCCGCACCGACCGCGAGATTGCCGCCCAGCAGTTCCTGGGTCATCCAGACCGACTGAAATGGCAGGTAACGGTCGATCTGTCCAGTGGCCAAGCCGAACACAATGTTGGGCACGAACGCCAACGCACAGAACACGATGGACAAAAGCGCGTTGTCTTTCCGTAGCCCGTAGCCACAAAAGTCTTCCCTGCGGACGAGTGCCACGAGCGAGATACCCAGCCCCGCAACACCAAACTGCATCAGAGCCATCACCGCCGTGCGCAACAGAATGTGGATACCGCTATCGCGCGCAAAAACCGCGACGCGGCCCTGGATCGGAATGCATACCGCAAGCACGATCATGGTCACGGCCACGATGACGATCAGGTCGATCCGCGTGTTTTTCCTTTCCAACGCAGCGGTCCTCTCCATGTGCGCACCTCACAGATGGGATTTTGCTGGATAAGATGATCTATGTGAAGATGAAATGGGAAGAAACGCAACCCATCGCATCGCCATACATGTCGGCCGGCAAATGTCCGCCGCTGCGATTTGCGTATGCCCAATATGCCATTCGTGGGCCACGAGCGAGCCCCGTACTAGAGTATGCGAAAGCGACACTGGTAGCAATGATAGGTTATAAACGCAGGGCAACGCGCATCTTTGGCAACATTGCGTATCGTTGTTCCGTCGCCAATCGGATTTTGCTGCTTTTTTTAAGGCACTTGCTGTTTTCTTCACGGACTTGCAGGCCACGTTTGGACGGTCTCTTGCGGCCTAGGGGCAGCCTTGCGGGACATCGTGCTCCGTGCGTAACACGCGGCCGCAGAGGGAAGAGCCCGTAGAGTCTCCTGTTTTTGGCCTTTTTACATAGAAAGAGCCCCTCTGTTACCGATACAAGCGCTGTGTCAGTAACAGAGGGGCCTTATGGCGGAGAGGGCGGGATTTGAACCCGCGACGGATTGCTCCGTACACGATTTCCAATCGTGCGCACTCGACCGGGCTATGCGACCTCTCCGAGATGGCCGGATTGTACCATACTCCCCCACCGCCCACAAATCCCCGCGCCCCCGCCCCCGCTGGACGCGCCCCTTACCCCGCACTATAGTCGCCCTGCAACCATCACAGGAGAACGCCTGACGATGTCCCCTCCCGCCCTGCTGCTTCTGACCGCCGCCCGCGGCGCCGGCAAGACCACGGCGGCCTGCCGCGCCGTGCGGCTGGCTGCCCAGACCGGTTTGCGCGTTGGCGGCATCCTGGCCCCGCCCCGCTGCGACGCGGCCGGCGCCCGCCTCGGCATCGACGCCGTCGACCTGGCCAGCGGACAGCGCCGCTCCCTCGCCGACCTGGAACCCGACCCCGCCCGCGCCACGGTCGGCCGCTATCGCTTCGACCCGGCCGCCCTGGCCTGGAGCACCACCACCATGCTGGCCGCCCTATCCCAACCCCTCGACCTGGTCGTCATCGACGAGATCGGCCGTCTGGAGCTCCGCCAGGGCGGCGGCTACGCGCCGGTGTTGCGCGCACTGCCCACCGCTGCGGCGGCCAACGTGCTCATCCTGGTGCGCGACGCCTTTCTCGAGGAGCTGGCCCCCCACCTCACGGGGTTCCCGCAGACGGCGGTGCGCCTCACCCCCGAGACGCGCGATGCTGTGCCCGAGGAGATCATGCGCCTGCTGCGCCCGCCGCGCTGCGCCTAGCCGCCCGAGGGCAGGGAGACCGTCAGCGCGTCATCGGGCAAGGGGGCGCCGGCAGCGTCGCGCGCCGCGACCCGGGCGCCATCCGCCGGCCGGTACAGCCCCAGGCGCAGGCTGGCTGGGTCGGTCCCCTTGCGCAGCTCTACCTGGCGCACGTCCCGCCAGACGTCGCCGGGCTGCCAGAAAGCGGGCGGCGCGGCCCCGGCCAGCGGGTAGCCGTCCCGCTGGCCCACCAGCGCGCCGGCATCATCCAGCACATGGAGGAACACGGTAACGTCCTCCTCCGGCGGCGCCAGGCAGGCCCAGGTCAACGTCACGCGGAGGCCGCCCTCCTCGCGAACCGCCTGCACCCCCACCAGGCGCAGGCCGCCGAAATCCGCCAACCACGCTTCTCCCGGCGCGCGCTCCGTCGCCGCGAGGCCGCCGGCATCGCGCACAGCCAGGTCGCGGCCCGCGCCGCTCACCACCGCGACGGCGCCGGCGCCGCGCAACGCCTCGGCGAGCTCGGCCTCCCCCACCTCACGCCCGTCACAGGTCAGCCAGTGGCGCCACTCCTGGCGCAGCCGCCCGACGACCAACGCGTCGACGGGCCTCTCCTCGCCGGTATGCAGCCAGAGCAGGTCCCCCGTGGAGGTGTAGGGCGGCACCAGCGTGACCCCCTCATGCCCGAGGGCAAAGGTCGCCTCACGCGGGGCGATCCACCAGGGGACGTTGATGGCCACCAGCCGCTCGCCGGGCGGCGTCTCCTCAGCGATGCGCACCAGCCCGTCTACGACGTGGCCCATCTGGAGATAGAGATCTGCCCGCGTCGCCAGGAACGTCGCGCCGACCCAGATTCCGGTGACGGCCAGAGCCGCCCCGACCGCGCCGGTCGCTACAGCGCCGGTGCGCCGCCCCGGCCCCCTGTGGGCCAGGGCGCCGAGCGCCGCCGCCCAAAAGAGGGCCGCGCCTACCGAGGCCCCGTACATCAGTCGCGGGCCATCGACGACATAGTAGAACCCCAATACGAGCCACGCCGGGAGGGCGGCCACCCCGTACCAGCCCAAGGCGAGGGCGGCTAGCCTCCCCTGCCCGGCGCTCACGAGCAGGACCGCCCAAAGCGCCACGGCCGGCGCGACGATGAGGGCAATCGCCCCGAGGTCGTTCAGGCGTGAGGTGGCCCCCAACACCGTCCTGGCCAGCGGGGCGACGGGGAAGGCCAGCCCCTGGCTCAGGTAGGCGGCGTTCTGCCAGCGGCTCTCCAGGTTCAGAACCCAACTCTGGCCGACGTCCTTGGGCACCGCCAACCACACGGCCAGCCCCACGGCCGAAAGCGCCCAGTACGGCGCGCTCTCTCGCAGAGCGCCGAGCAGGTCGCGCCGCTCAGTCCCGGTCAGGAGAAGCAGCACCAGAAGCGGCGCCACCAGAACGCCCGTCTCGTGGGCAAAGGGGGCCAGGCCGGCCAACACCAGCGCGGGCGCCCGCCGCCCGCGCTGGTGCGCCAGGAGTGCGCCCAGCGTCAGGGTGGTGGCCAGGATGTGCGACAGGGATCCCACCCAGGCCACCGCCTGGTAGGAGAACGGGAAAAGGAGGAAGAGGAGCCCCGCCGTCCAGCCCACCAGGCGGTCTCCGACGCCACCGCGCCGCCAGAGGAGGGCCATGACCAGCAGCGCGTTGGCCCCGTGCAGCAGGACGTTTACTGCGTGAAGCGGACCGGGACGGTACCAGCCGAGCACCGCCCGAATCACCTTCCACACCGTGAAGGTGAGCGGGCGGTAGTAACCAATGACGCGGGCCGAGCGCCAGACGCCGGCCAGGCTCTGCGCCTCGAGCCAGCGGTAGTGCACCAGATCGTCGAGAAACAGGGGCAGCCCCAGGGCATAGCCGTAGGCTAGGGCCAGCACCGCCAGCAGACCCGCTGCGCCGACCCAGAATGCCCCACGGTCACCCCAGGTGCCCCGCGGGCGCCACGTCCCCGGGCTAGCCCGCCGGCCTAGCCACCTCAAACCCGTCCTCCCCGGCGGCCACGTCGGCGTGGGCCAGCGCGACGCTGTCGCCCATCGCAAAGGCCACCGTCACCCGTACCGGATACTGCCAGCGCGTGGTGATCTGCCCGCGCACGGCACGCTCGCTGACCTCGCACCGGGCGACCTCCACGCCGCCCATAGAAAAGTGCAGATCGGTGGCCAGGAACGTAGGCGTGCGCCCGTCCCAGGGGAGCACCTTGACCAGCGCGGTCCCGTGGGCCGGGAGCTCACCGAGGGGCACGGTACCGCCGGCGCCGTAGACGCCCAGCAGCCGCTGCCCAAAGAACTCGTAGACCAGGTAGCGCTCGCCGGGCAGCCGGTCCAGGACGTCGCCAGACAGGGTCAGGGAGCGTTCGCGGGGCGCATCGTCCCAGTTGCAGACGGCCACCGTCACCCAGGGCGCCAGCCCCTCGCCCGCAGGGCGCACGAAGGTACGCAGGACCGAGGGGCAGGTGGGCGCAAAGTAGTCCAGCGATACGGACGGCGAGTCGATGGAGGGGATCACGTGGCGGTAGAGCGCCTGGCGGTCGGCGTCCAGCTCCAGGAACTTTTCCATGAAGCAGACCATCCCGCCGCCGACGTACTGGTTCACCGTCACCGTGCGGGCCTCGTCGTCGGTCAGCATACCCTGCGAGAGGCGGCCGTGGCGGTTGTTCATGATGGGCTGCTCGCGCCGGCGCACCATCATAGCATCCGGGTCGACGTGCCAGAGCCGGCTCATCCAGGTTCGATGGATGTTCTGCTTCAGCTTGGGCAACGCCGGCGGCTGGCTCCACATGGCCGTCACGTCGCTCCCGGAACGCTGCGAATCGGCCAGGCCGAGGGAGCCGCCAAAGTGCCCGCCACACACGGAAAGGTAGGCGTCCTTGCCGATGCCGCGGCGCACTGCCTCCAGCCCGCGGCGGTAGGCCTCGAGGCGGGTGGCCGAGCGATCGTAAAAGGCGGCCTGCCGGTTGATGGTCACCGCCCGCAGAAAGTCCAGCTTGTGGTACGTAAAGCCCCAGTCCTCGGTCAGCCGGCGGAAGGTCGCCTCGATATAGTCACACACGCCCGGGTAGGTGGGGTCCAGCACATAGTTGGGCCCGTCCATGGGAAAGATGATCAGCGAGCCGTCCCGATGCCGCAGCAGCCACTCGGGATGGGTCACGGCCAACTCGGAGTCGTTCTTGGCCAGGTAGGGGCAGGTCCAGATGCCCGGGCGATAGCCGAGGGCCCGGATCCGCTGTGCGGCGTCCTTCATGCCGCTGGGCCAGTTGGGGCCGGGCTGCCAGTCTCCCCAGCGCATGTCCCAGCACTCGTCGATCAGGAACACGTCGAACGGGAGGCGGTCGTGCTCCAGGTAGCCCAGGTCCTCCTGCAGGTCTGCCTCCGTAAAGTAGGGGCCATAGTAGTACCAGGTGCACAGCACGCTGGGCGGCCGCGTTGCGGGCGGCGCGACGTGATGGTAGACCCCGACGCGATCGGCCAGGTCGTGCGCCAGGGCGTTCGGGTCCGGCCCGACGGCCAGGTAGACCCACTGGCTGGTTCGTTCGCCGCCGCGCGGAACCAGGCAGCCGTCGAACTCGCATTCGGCGACCAGGCTCTCCAGCGCGGTGCGCCGCTCATCGGTACTGAGCACCAGGCGCGCGTGGTGGCCCGTCTGGCTGAGCAGGCCGATCAGGAGGCACGGTCCATCGTCGGCGCCGAGCGGGCGCAGCACGCCGTAGGGATCCATCTCGAAGGAGGTGCGCTTCCCATCGGCCCCCACGGGCACGTCGCCCTGCTCGCCGGTGAGAGAGACCGCCTGGGCATAGTCCTCGTCCCAGTGCCCCGGGCGCACGGCAGTGGGGACGCCGTTCTTGAACCGCGCCTGGGCGACCACTTCCCACTCGCCGGCCGTGCGGCCGTCGAGGAGCAGGCCCTCCGCCCCGCCCGCGGAGAGCGGCCACAGGGCGTCTAGCCGCAGCTCCTCGTGCTGCTGGTTGGTCAGGCGCTGGCGCATGGCGACGCTGGTGCCGCCCTCCTCCTGCCAGACCTGGCGCAACAGCCGAAAGCCCGCGGCGCTAAAGGCGTCCTCCGTCACCTGGCCGCGCCGCCCGGCCAACGTCATCTCGCGCACCTGACGATCGCGGTGCAGCCACACCTCAGCATCGGGAGGCGCCGGCCGGCACGAGGGCGGCCTGAAGTCGCTGCGCATGGTCACGCCGTGGGCCTCGATCAGGATGGCGTCGGGGCTTTGCGGGATGGTCAGGTGGATCGTGTTCATTATCAGTCTCCTGTGTCGGCAGGCGGTGTTCCGCCGGCCACGTATCGCGGTCCACTCACCCGGACGCATCCAGGTGGGCCACCAGCGCCAAGGTCAGGCGCACGGTGACGGCGGCGTTGGCGACGTCCGCCCGTGCCACACGGTCGGTCTCCAGATGGTAGGCTTCGTCAGCATAGGGGAACGAGCCGATGTTCAGAATCGCTGCCGGGAACCCCGCCTTGATGAACGAGCCGTCGTCGTCCCCTGGCCGGTCCACGGCGACCTTGCTCTGGTCAAGCCCCAGCCCGTAGCGCGCGTTCAGCGCGGCCAGCAGGTCGGCCAGCCGCTCCCCTTCCGGCGTGGTGTAGCGCGTCACGTTGGCAGGGCGGCCGCTGGCGCGGTCGGCATCCCCGTGTGAGCCGATGCCGTCCAGGTTGATGGCCCCCACCACGGCACGCCCCTCGGTGGCCAGGCGCCTTGCAGCCGTGACACTCGTCCAGGGGGTGTGCTCCTCGTTACAAAAGAGGCAGGTCACTGTACGACGGGGCGCCCAAGTGGCCAGCGCTCGGGCCACCTCGAGCACGCCGACGGTGCCGATAGCGTTGTCGTTAGCGCCCGGCGATGGGATCCAGCTCTGTGAGTCCTTGTGCGCCATGATCACGATGGTCTCGTCGGGCAGCGCAGACCCCACGCGGCGCGCGTACGGGTTGTGCGCCGTGTACCAGGGGTCGGCCGGGTCGGGCGGGGAGTACTGCGCCGAGGGCGCCTTGCGAAAGTCCCGCCGGAAGGCCTGCACCCGCACCGCCTCGCGTTCCACCGCGTAGCCGGCCGCCTCCAGCTGGCCGGCGATATAGGCGTCGGCCTCTTCGAGGGTGCTGCGCGCATGGCCGGGCAGCCGGTAGTTCAACGTGCGGAAGGGCAGGGGATCCTCCGCCAGGTAGTGCAGGTCGCGGCACATGCGTGCCTCGTCCACCAGCGCCATCAGGCGCCGAACGGTGTCGTCGAGCATGGAGACCTCCCGGTGCGTATGCCAAAGGGCACGGCGCGCCCCTCCCCAGCCCTGGCGCGAGGGAGGGGCGCACTCGTCAGGATGCCTGCCGCCTGGCCGGCTACTCGACCTTGACGGCGATGGCCTGGGCCTTCAGGCAGAGCTCGGCCGCCTTGAAGGTGTGCTCCTGCGTCATGGCGTCCTCGGTGCGGTTCAGGCAGTCGAGGATCAGCTGGCCAAAGAAGGGGAAGCCCACCTGCCCCTGCAGGTTCATGTGCTGTTCACCCTCGTGGTTGACGAGGTAGAGCTGGTCACCGCGGCGCTCACGGGCCACGTCGATGTACTTGCGCATCTCGATGTAGCCGTCGGTGCCGAGGATAAAGGTCCGCCCGTCGCCCCAGGTGCCCAGCCCGTCGGGCGTGAACCAGTCCACCCGGAAGTAGTTGGTGGCGCCGTTGTCGGCGATGAGGGTGGCATCGCCAAAATCCTCCAGCTCGGGGTAGTCCTTGAACTTGTAGTTGCCCACCTTGGCCGCCTGGACGGTGGCATCCTGGGCACCCGAGTAGAACAGGAACTGCTCGATCTGGTGGCTGCCGATGTCCGTGAGGATGCCGCCATAGCGGGCCTTCTGGAAGAACCAGGCCGGGCGCGTCTGCAGGCTGATGCGGTGAGGGCCGGTCCCGAGCACCTGCACGACGCGGCCAATGGCCCCCCCCTTGACGAGATCACCGGCGTAGATGGCGGCCTCGACGTGGAGCCGCTCAGAGTAGTACACGGCGTACTTGCGCCCCGTCTCGGCCACCTTGCGCCTGGCGTCGGCCAGCTGCGCCAGGCTGGTCATGGGGGTCTTGTCGGTGAAATAGTCCTTGCCGGCGTCCATGGCGCGCAGCCCTGTGGCGCAGCGATCCGCCGGGACGTCAGCGGCAGCCACCAGTCGCACCGCCGGGTCAGCCAGGATCTCGGCCTCGCTGCGGGCCACCTGTACCTGCGGGAAGCGCGCCCGGAAGGCCTCCACCTTGGCCGGGTCCGCATCGTAGACCCACTTGAGCGTCGCGCCCGCCTCGGTCAGGCCGTTACACATGCCGTAGATGTGGCCATGCTCGAGGGCGGTGGCGGCGAACACGAACTCCCCGGGGCCCACCACCGGCTGGGGCTTGCCCTTGGGCGCATAGGTCATCCCGTCCATCTTTTGCGTCATGCTCTCTCTCCTTCCGCTAGCATCACTCGTTGCGCGATATAGCCATGATCACCGGGCGCGGGAGCGGCGGCGGGTGGTCCCCGCCGCCGCCTCTGCCTCCCCTGGCGACACTACTGCTGTAGCCCCTCGACGATCCGCTCGTAGCGCTGCACCAGATCGCGCGCGTGCGCATCCGAGCGGCCCTCGGCAAAGATCTGGAAGCGCGGCTGATCCTCATCGGGCAGGACGAGCACCCACTCGTCCTCGCCCAGCAGGATCTTGACCCCGTCGATGTTGGGGCCCATGCGGTCCTTGTACTGCTGGTTCAAGAGGCGCATCACGGTTCCCTTGTGCTCCCAGGGACAGCTGACCACTCCCTGGGCCATGTAAAAGGGCGGCACCTCTGCCAGGACCTCGGAGAGGTGCGTCTCCTGGACGGCCAGGTACTCGAGGATCTTGGCCACGGTCATCATGCCGTCCACCACCGGCTGGAACTCCGGCCAGATGAAAGACCCCCGCCCGTCTGCGGCCATGACCACGCCCTCCCGGTTGGCCGCCGCCATAATGGCGGACAGCGCCGTCTTGGTGCGCACCACCCGGCCCCCGAGGGAGCCGGCCAGTTGGTCGATGACGTTGGGCAGCGTCACGGGAACCGCCAGCGTGCCGCCGGGGCGTGAGCGCAGCGCCATCACCGACATGGCCACCGTCAGCATGGCGCCCGAGACGGAGCGCCCCAGGTCGTCGACGACGTAGACGCGCTCACCGCCAACGTCCAGGCGCACGCCCATGGCCGTCTGCAGCACCCCGCAGATCTGGGCCAGCTGCTCGAGGGAATGCCGGAACTCCTCGGCGCGGATGGACATCTTGGACTCTTCCACGGCGGCGTTGAGGGCCACCACGCGCACGTTCAGCTGCGCCAGGATGGGAGAGAGGACATCGGCAGTCGGGGCGTTGGCGAAATCGACCACGCAGTAGGGGTTGCGACGCTGGATGGCCCCCACGTTGAGGTTGGCCAAGAACTCGCTCGTGTAGCGCTCGCGAACCTGCTCGGCATAGCCGATGGAGCCGATCTCATCGAGGTAGACGCGGCGAAAGTCCTCGCGGAAGAACACCCTCTCGATGTTGCGCTCGTCGTCCTTGGAGAGGTCCTGCCCGTTCTTGTCAAAGAAGCGAATGTCGACCACGCGGTTGTCGAACGGGGAGAGGCGCACGTGAACGCCGCCCGCCGCGCCCGACCGCCGCGTGATATAGCGCGCCACGGGGATGGGCACCTCGCGGAGGTCCATCACGTTCACGCCGGCGGAGGGCAGGCCGGCGATGATGCCCCGCTTGATCATCCGCGGGCTGCGGTGCGGGTCGCGGTTGGTCGTCACCGAGGCGCCCTGCTTGAGCGTGGCCGCAAACGCTGCGCCCAGCCGCGCCGCGAACTCGGGCGTCAGGTCCACGTTCACCAGCCCGGTGATGCCGTAGCGCCCATAGAGGACGCGCCGCCCCTGCGAGCCCCAGATGATGCTCGTCTTGACCGTGGCGCCGGCATCCACTTCCTTGTCCGGCCAGATCTTGACGCCGGGATGGATCACGGCCGCCTCGTTGATCACCGATCCATCGCCGACGATGGCCCCCTCAAAGACCACGGCCTTGCTCTTTAGGCTGCACTGCCGCCCGATAATGGCGCCGCGCAGCTCGGCCCCCTCGCCAACATAGCAGTTCCGCCAGATGATGCTCCGCTCTACATGGGCGTTCGCGTCAACCACGGTGTAGTCGCGTATCACGGTGGGGCCGTGGATGATCGCCCCGCCCTTGATCTTGACCCCGTTCCCGAGGTAGATGGCCCCGTAGAGCTGGGCATCGGGGGCGATCTCGACGTCCTCACCCACCCACAGCGTGTCGCCCGTCCGATCTCCCAGGTTGTCCACCTGTACGCGGCCCTCCAGGACGTCGTTCGAGGCGCGCATGTACTCGGCCAGGTCGCCGACATCGCACCAGTAGCCGCCTGAGACGTAGCCGTACATCGGGTCGCCGCGCTTCATCAGCAGGGGAAAGAGGTCTTTGGAAAAGTCAAAGCTTGTGCCCGGCTCAAAGTGGCCGAGCACCTCCGGCTCGAGCACATAGATGCCGGTATTCACCGTGTCAGAGATCACCTCGCCCCAGGAGGGCTTTTCCTGGAACTGCTGGATGCGGCCCTGGTCGTCGAGGATGATGACGCCGTATTCCAGGGGGTTGGGCACGCGGTAGAGCGTCAGCGTGGCGAGCGCGCGCTTCTGTTTGTGGTAGGCCACCACGGCCGACACATCGATATCGGTCACGGCGTCACCGCTGATCACCAGAAAGGTATCGTCCAGGAGAGCCTCGGCCTGCTTGACGCTGCCGGCCGTCCCCAAGGGCGTTTCCTCAACGCTGTAGGTGATGTTCATGCCCAGGTTCTGGCCATCACCATAGTAGTCCTGCACGTCGGTAGCCATGTACTGAAGAGTGATGATGACATCGACGATGCCATGGCGCTTCAGCAGGTCCAGGATGTGGCCGAGGACCGGCTTGTTGGCGATCGGGACCATGGGCTTGGGGCGGTTGAGAGTCAGAGGGCGCAGCCGTGTGCCCGACCCACCTGCCATTACCACTGCTTTCATCGCTCGTTACCTCCAGGCGTGGCGATCACGGACGGACAAGGCGTGGCGAAAGGTGAGGCGTTCGGTGAGGACCCCTATGACGCGGCGGATGCGCCCCTGGCAGCTGCGGACGGAGACTGTGCCGCACGAGACGGGTGTGATGGCAGAGTGACGGCGGACAGCCCGCAGAAAGCGTACGGCACATCCTGATAGGCACCTCCCTTCGACGCTGAAGGGCCAGCGGTATGGCGACCCTGACGCGCTGCTTGGGCGCATTATACACGGTGCGCGTTGCCGCTGCCAGCCTTGCCCGGGGCCAGGGCCCAGCCACCCCGTTTGACACCCCCTTCCCCGCGCCGCTACAATCGCTGGCGTGCACGGTTCGGGGAATCACTGCAGAAAGGACGCAGCATGGCACGGAAAAAGATCGGCTTCATCGGGCTGGGGATCATGGGCTCTCCCATGGCCGGGCACCTCATGAAGGCCGGGCACACGCTGATCGCCTATGACATCTTTCCCGCGGCGGCCGACGCGCTCGTGGCCGAGGGCGCCACGCGGGCCAGCTCGCCCAAGGATGCGGCGCGCGACGCCGACGTGGTCATCTCTATGGTGCCCGACTCGCCCGACGTCGAGAAGGTCTACCTGGGCGAAGCCGGCGTCCTCGAGGGGGCCAAAGAGGGGACGCTGCTCATCGACATGTCCTCGATCTCGCCGGTGACGGCCATCAAGGTGGCCAAGGCCGCCGCGGAGAAGGGCTGCCCGATGCTCGACGCGCCCGTGTCGGGCGGGCAGGTGGGCGCCCAACAGGCGCGCCTGTCGATCATGGTCGGTGGCAGCGAGGAGGTCTTTGAGGCGGCCAAGCCCCTGTTTGACCTGCTCGGCACGGCGACGTTCTGCGGCGCCTCGGGCGCGGGGCAGACGGTCAAGGCCTGCAACCAGATCCAGGTGGCCATGAACTTTATCGGCATGGCCGAGGCCCTCGTGCTCGGCGCCAAGGCCGGCGTCGACCCGGAGATCATCATCAAGGTGCTCTCGGCCGGCTACGCCCAGACGCGCGTCATGGACGTGCGCGGTCCGCGCGTGCTCAAGGGGGACTATGAGCCCGGCTTCCGCGCCCGCTTCCACTACAAGGACCTGAACATCATCCGCGAGACGGCCAAGGCCTACGGCGCCAGCCTGCCGGCCTCGGCGCTGGCCCATGAGCTGTTCACCGCCATGATGGCCAACGGCTGGGGCGAGCTGGACCACTCCGCCGTGGTCAAAGTGATCGAGCTCCTCTCCAACGCCAAGCTACCGGTCAAGGAGTAGCAGCGGCGCACCGGGCCAGACGACGGGGGCCGCCGCGCCAGCATGGCGCGGCGGCCCTCACGTTTTCAGCCGCAACCGCTACACGAGCAGGCTCACAGTGGCCCCGGCCTGCCCCCCGCTGGGGAGCGTCACCGTAATGCTCCGCCCGCCCACGGTGGCCGTCAGTGCCGCAAGCGTCTGGGTCGGCTCACTGACGTGTAGGCGCCAGCCAGCCTCCGTCCGCCGCAGCATGACCAGGCAGCCCCGATCCACCTGCACAGTCGGCCCGCCGGGCCACTCCAGCGCGCCCGGCGCGTGGAAGGCGGCCTGCAGCAGGTCACCCCCGAAGCTGACCGCCTGCAGATCCTCTCGGTTGGCCAGCACCGTGAACCCCGGGGCGTCGGCGCGGGCCGCCATCGCGGTGGCATCCACGCCCAGCAGGACGGCATAAGCGTACGCACCACCGGCAGGCGCCACGCCGTGGTCCACCCACAGGCTGAACACCTGGTGTGAGACCGACTCATCGGGAAGGTTCGAGTTGATCTGCTGCCAGGAGCCGGCCTGGCTGGCCACGCGCAGCGAGGCGCCTCCCCCGTCAAGGGCCAGGTAGCCCAGGCCGTCGTGGTGGGCCCAGCGCCAGCCGTCGTAAGCCCGCCCCGCAGCAGCCATCTGCGGCTGCGCGGCGCCCGCCCCGACCGTCACTTCGCCGCGCGCCAGACACTGGTTGATGGAGGTAAGCACCGGATCGGCCGCCGAGCGGATGCCCGCCCCCAGGCAGACGATCTGGTTCCCCCGGCAGAACCAAGCCTTGCGCGCCGTCACGCCGTCCAGGCTGTAGTGCATGGCGGCAAGGCCGTCGGCGCCGTCCGAGGCGCCGCCCACGAACTCGGTCGCCCCGCGGTGCCGCCCGACGCTGAGAATCGGCAGCGGCTCCTCGGCCTGCCGACAGGTCACCCCGGGGAGACGTCGCCAGTCCCACACGGGCATGATCCCGACGTACTCCTCGCCGCTCTGCAAGAACAGGGTCACGCCATCGCCCATGTGGTAGTTGCGCAGGCCTTCGCCGTTACACTGCTCGGAGCGCACCGTGCGCGTGCTGCTCATGCGG
>JAAZBY010000083.1 GCA_012513595.1 Chloroflexota bacterium | reverse complement strand
GCGCCAGCACCTGGGCCAGGTCGTCCAGGGGGGTATGCAGCTCAAGTCGATCATAGATGAAATGGTCAGCCTGCAGCATATTGACACCGGCGTGGCCCGGGCGCAGATGGCCGACCTCGACCTGGCCACCACCGTGGGCGACGTGCTCGAGGACCTGCATCTGCTCATCCAGCGGAAAAAGATGACTACGACCGTTGACATTCCCCCGGACCTCCCCGCCGTCCGCGCCGACGAACAGGTACTGCACCTGATCCTGGGCAGCCTCGTCTCCAACGCGGTCAAGTTCACGCCGGAGAAAGGCTCCATCGCCCTGAGCGCGCACCAGGAAGGGGACCGTGTGGTCGTGCGGGTCACGGATACGGGGATCGGCATTCCCGAGGAGGAACTGGAGCGCGTCTTCCAGCGCTTCTATCAGATCGAGCCCTCTCTGCGGCGTCGGCATGGCGGGATCGGCCTGGGGCTAGCCATCGCCCGCGAGATGGCCGGGCTCATTCAGGCCGAGATCACGGCAGAGAGCACGGTTGGCGTGGGCTCGACCTTCGCGGTACACCTGCAGCGCGGTGGGCCGCGCCCGGCAGCCGCCGGGCAGACCGAGTAAGGTAAAGGAAAAGGCCCCCCACCGCGGTGAGGGGCCTTTCCGTTCCGGTGCCCTAGCGGTCACCCGGAGGTGATGCTAGGGCACTACACTGACTGCGTTGGTCCATGCACATCACCTCCTTCTGTTGAGATGCATTTCGGGTGTGGCAGTAGCCTGCCACTGCGGCCACTATACCCCACCGGAACGCCCTTGTCAAGGGTTTGGGCACCTGCCGACGGCATCACCTCGATTCTGCCCTTGTGGTATAATGGCCCTTCAACACCCCTAGCAACACAGGAGCTCTGCCCGCATGCGTATTCTTGAGTGTGGCCGCCCCGGAACGCCCGCTGCCGATTCCTGGGACCGGCTGGTCGCGAGTGACCCGCGCGGCCACCTGTTGCAGACCTGGGCCTGGGGAGACCTGAAGGCGGCCTATGGCTGGAGCCCCCTGCGCCTGGCCGTCGAGCAGGACGGCGCGCTCGTGGCCGGCGCTCAGGTCCTCTACCGCCGGCTGGGCCCCCTGAGCATGGCCTACATTCCCAAGGGCCCCGTCCTGGCCGACGCATCGCCCGAGGTCAGCACCGCGCTCGCCGGCGCCGTGCATGACGCCTCGCGGCGGCGCCGCTCCCTCTACACCAAGGTCGAGCCGGAATGGCCGGAGCACGAGTCCCCGGGGCATCCCTGGTTGGCCGCTTCAGGCTGGGACCGCAGCGAGGAGACCGTGCAACCCCGGCGGACGATCATCGTGGACCTCCAGGCGGCGGAGGACGACATTCTGGCCCGAATGAAGTCCAAGTGGCGCTATAACGTGCGGCTGGCGGGTCGTCGGGGCGTGGAGGTTCGTGAGGCCGGGCCTGAGGGCCTGGACGTGTTCTACCGTCTGCTCCGGGTGACCGGTGAGCGCGACGCGTTCGGCATCCACACCAAAGCGTACTACCAACAGGCGCTGGGCCTGTTTCATGCCCTCGGGCGGGCTACGCTTTTCCTGGCTACCTACCAGGGGCAGCCGCTCGCCGGGTTGCTCCCTTTCGCCTTCAACGGGCAGTCCTGGTACATGTACGGCGCCTCGTCGAACGAGTGCCGCGAGATGATGCCCAACCACCTGCTCCAGTGGGAGGCCATGCGTTGGGCCAAGGCACAGGGCTGCCGGCAGTACGACCTATGGGGCATTCCGGACGCCGACGGCGACACCCCCGACGAGGATCTGGCCGGCGTGGGGCGCTTCAAGGCCGGGTTCGGGGGCGAGGTGGTGCGCTACGTCGGCGCCTATGACTATGTCTACCAGCCCAGATTGCTGCGCCTGGCCCGTGCCGCCTGGCGGCTGCGTCAAGGGCGGCTGGGCGCCTGAGGAAGAGCGGCCCGCTCAGGCCCGCTCGGGGCGCACGCCGAGCTCGGCGTAGAGCCGCCGGATCTGTTCGGCTACCTTCTCCCAGCCGTACTCTTTGGCCACCTGGGTGGCGCGGGAACCCAGACGATTGCGCAGAGGGCGGTCGGTGAGCACGAGGTCCAGCTTCTCGGCCAGGGCCTTGGGGTCCTTCTCCGGCACTAGGTAGCCGGTCTCGCCGTCGCGGACGGTGTAGGTCAGCCCGCCTACGCGCGAGGCGATGACCGGCGTCCCGCAGGCCATCGCCTCCAGCGCCACCATGCCGAACGACTCGTACAACGACGGCATCACGCACGCATCGGCGGCAGAGTAGTAGTTGGGCAGGTCTTCCTGCGCCCGCGAGCCGACGAACATCACCAGGTCATCGAGGCCCAGCTCGTGGCGTATGTCGCTCAGGCACTTGAGATCGGTCATCATCGCCTCTAGATGATCCTCGCGATCCCCGCCGATAACGGCCAAACTCAGGTCCTGGGCGCGGCAGGGCCGCCGGCGCCGGGTCAGCTCACACATCGCCTCCAGGAGGACGTTCAGGCCTTTCACTGGGTCCAGCCTGCCGACAAAGAGGAGCATGCCCCGGTCGACGGGCAGCCCCAACGCCTCGCGCGCCGCGCGCTGGTCGATGGGGCGGAAGAGGTCCAGGTTCACCCCACAGGGGATGACCACGACCTTGTCCTCATCCACGCTGTACAGGGTCGTGGTCTGCTGCCGGTCCAGCGGAGTGGCCGAGACGATGCGGTCAGCAAAGCCGAGGATGTCCTGCTCCACCTGGGCGCGATTGGGGGCCTCCCGCGGGTCGTCCTGGCCGGCCACCAGGTCCTTCATCTTCCCCAGGGTGTGGAACATCTGGACGACCGGCACGCCCCATTCGGGCGCCAGGCACCCCGCCACCCAGCCCGACAGCCAGTAGTGGCTGTGGATCAGCTCGTAGGTAACCCCCTCGCGGCGCACAAAGGTCTGCAACCCCTCCAAGAACTCGGGGAGGAGGTCGAACATCGCGCGCCGATCCACCGGGCCGGCCGGCCCCGCGGGGATGTGCACCGTGCGGTAGCCAAAGTCGTTGCGGATGGCGAACGGGGCTACGTCCGGGCTCTGCAGCCGGGTAAAGACGTCGATCTGCCAGCCGTCCCGCGCCAGATGGCGACACAGCTCGCGCACGTAGACGTTCATCCCCCCGGTCTCCTTGCCGCCGAGGGCGGCCAGGGGGGAGGTGTGTACACTCAGCACAGCGATGCGACGGGGCATGGTCCTCTCGTCCTCTCGGATTGCTCTGCGGGGGCGGGTACCCGCCATGTCGATCACCCTGCCGGGGGCTGTCCCCGGCGTGCGACGTACTCGGCCATCACCACCGCGGCCAGCTTGGCCGAGTCGTGGCGCCAGGGGAGGGCCTCATCCACCAGGTCGGCCAGCACCACCGGCGGACAGTCCGCGGCCCCATAGTCGGGCCGCACCATCTCGCTCCCAGAATGGGGCGGCAGAGTGTGCTCCAGGCTGTTGTTCCCGATCACCAGGTCGCACAGTCCCTCGCCGACGTGGTCGACCAGGGCGCGCACGTGCCGCCCCAGGTCATAGCCGGACGTCTCTCCCGGCTGCGTGGCCACGTTGCACACGTACATCCTGCATGCGCCCGAGGCCCGCGCCGCCTCGCGGATATCGGCTATGAGCAGGTTGGGCAGCACGCTGGTGTACAGGCTGCCGGGGCCCATCACGATGATATCTGCCTGCAAGAGCGCCCGGATCGCCTCCGGGTACCCCTTGACGCGCTCCGGGTGCAGAAAGACGCGCTCCACCTGGCCCCCAGCAGCGGCAATCCGCGACTGCCCGCGCACCAGCCGCGAGGCGGGGGGCTCCTCCTCCGCGCCTTCACCGCCAGAACGCGCGGCAAGGCGAATCTCGGCGCACAGGTCAACATCGTCCAGCGAAGAGGGCAGGATGCGCCCGCGCACGGCCAACACCCGGCTCGCCTCGCGGACGCCGCTCTCAAAGTCCCCGGTGACGCCGGCCATGGCCGCGATGAACAGGTTGCCAAAGGCATGCCCATCCAGGGAGGTGCCGCGGCCGAAGCGGTACTGGAACAGGTTGGCCACCAGCGGCTCCGCGTCAGCCAGGGCGGCGATGCAGTCACGCAGGTCTCCCGGGGGCGGCAGGCCGAGTTCTTGGCGCAACACGCCGGAACTCCCCCCGTCGTCGGCCACCGTCACGATGGCCGTGATCCGGTCAGAGTACACCTTCAG
>JAAZBY010000082.1 GCA_012513595.1 Chloroflexota bacterium | reverse complement strand
TTACGGTGCGGGTCGGGATGGGCCTCCTTTCTGGCACGTACTGCCGGCGGCCGGGGCGTGCCGATGCCGCGGCGTGGCCCCTCCCGAGCGGCGCGCCCGGGAGGGGCCGGGCTGCTACGTTGGGGACGGGTACACCGTCACGGTTGCACCGTCACGGTCACACCGTCACGGTCACACCGTCACGGTCACACCGTCAGGCTCAGGCCGTCGTGCGCCAGGGTCAGGGGGCCGCGAAAGAGGCGGCCGGCCTGGGCCCGGGCGACCTCGGCCCGGCACGACGGGTAGAAATGGGTCAACACCAGGTGCCCCGCGCCGGCGGAGACGGCGATCTCTGCCGCCTGCGAGGGGGTCAGATGGTCCGGCTTGCCCAACTCATCGGGAAAGGAGCACTCGAGCACCAAGAGGTCCGCGCCGCGGGCCAGGGCGGTAAGCTCCGGCACGGGCGCCGCGTCGCCAGAGATGACGGCAACGCGGCCGGCGGCCTCCAGCCGGTAGGCGAGCGAGCCGGGCATGTGCCCAGTGGGCGCGGTGCGCACCGTCCAGCCGGGGCCGCCGCAGGGGGCCGCCTCGGCCGGGTGGCGGCGCAGCGCGAACGTCTGCGGCCTGGCCCAGGGTTGCAGGTCCAGCAACCCGTCGAGGAAGGGCCAGAAGGCAGACGGGGCGGTCAGGTGCAGGTCACGCGTGCGGCCGGCCAGGTCCATGGCCTGCAGCAGGGGGATCAGGTCGGCCGTATGGTCCGAGTGGAGGTGGGTGTAGTAGAGGTAATCCAGGTCCTGCGGCGTGACCCCCGCGGCCAGGAGGCGGGCGATGGTCCCCGAGCCGGAATCGAAGAGGAGTGCGGCGGCGCCGACCTGCGCGAGGAGGCCGGACGGTCCTCGCTCTGCACTTGGCAGGCCGCTGCCGGTGCCCAGGAACGTCATCCGCATGGTGGCCCCTCCGGGATGGTCAGAAGAGAGTGCGACGAACGGACCGCTGCGTCTATGGACACGTGTGCACACGGGTTATTATAGCATATCCGCGGGGCAATGGGAAGGCTTCCGCCGCGGCCGCAGGCCGCCGAGTCGCCTTGGGGATCGGGGGACAAGATCGACAGGGTTTACAGGATTGACAGGATTATCAAGATTGACGGGATTGGGGACACGCCCAGCTCTTCTCGCCCAAGCGCCGATCTTCTCTGAAAACGGCCTGCGGGCAGCAGGATCTGCCTCCGCTGCGGCCCGCCGCATATGGCGACTCCGCGTCGGCCGTCCGGCGGGCCTGGCGCAGGCCGGCAACCCTAGCGTTGTCATTCCGAGCGCAGCAGCCGGTCCGCCGGCCGGAATCACGTCTTTGCCCCGCTCTGCGCACAGCTAGGCGAAGACGAGGTCCCTCGCTCCGCTCGGGACGACAAGGCGGGAGGCCTGCCGCGGCCGGTAGGCCGGGCGGCGGCGAGGCTCCGCGCCGGCCTGGGGCGCCGCACTTCTCTGAAAACGGCCTGCGGAGCCGCTCGGCGGGGCTCCCCCCGTTCGGGGGGCAGGCAAGACCCCGCCCTACGGGAAACGCCGGCTAGAGCCGGCTCACGGAGCGTGCTGGCGGCCGACTCCGTCACGACCCCCGGGGTCTTCCGAGCGTCCTCGCTCGGGACCCCGGGGGTCTGAGGACGGCGGACCTGGTGGAGAGGGCCGAGGGGGCTCCCGCCCTCTAGACCTCGGGGGTCCCGAGCCCGTCTGCCGGCCACGACCCCCGAGGTCATGCACCACGCTCGGCGGCGCTGTCGGACCGGCCTAGGGTCTTACCGCGCGGCTTCGCGGTCTGCCGCGCAAGAGCGGCGCTGGGGCGCCGCACTCCATGTCGGCCCGCCGCGCGCGCCTCGTTCTCATGCCTGCCGGTGTGCGGGCCGGGGCACATGACGACTCCACAGCAGTCCCCAAATCCTGTCAATCCTGTAAATCCTGTCCTTCTTCTCTTCTCTTCTCTTCTCTTCTCTTCCCATCGCCAGGTGGCGCTGGGCGCCGCTTAGGAGCGGAGCTCGCGCAGGTTCCCCCAAATCACATAGGCCCCGGTGATCACCACGATCAGGACGACCACGGTCCAAAAGAACTCATAGAGGAGCACCAGCCCGCAGGCCAGGGCCAAACCGACGGCCACACCGTCGATCAGGCGCATCAGCCGGCCGCGCATGCTGAAATCGACCAGGGCAAAGGCACCCAGCATGGCCGCCAGCCCCAGGACGAGGTGCTGCCGGTAAAAGATGGACAGCGCCACGGTGCCAATCATCAGCAGGCCCACGCTGACGGCCGCCCACCCCTCGACGATGCGGCCCGTGCGGGCCTGCTGGCCCGAGGAGGGGCGCAGCGGCCGGCGCAGGTGCGCCCGCTGGGGGCCGCGCTCGCCGCTGGCCAGCCGCTCCGCATGCCGCGCCAGGGCGTCAGCCGCCAGTGTGGTG
>JAAZBY010000081.1 GCA_012513595.1 Chloroflexota bacterium | reverse complement strand
GCCTCTCGCCGCGGAGGCGCGCACGCGGCCGGACCTCGAGGTGACTGGGGAAGAGGGCGGGCTGCCCTTTGACAGCGCCGGGCGGTGGGTATCGCCCTTTGGCGAGTAGGGTAGGGGCCTGGCCGCAGAAAGAGACAGCCGCGTAGCCAGACGGTGCGTCAGCGTCTGGCTACGCGGCCGATGGGCTGGGCTAGTGCCTCAGAAGCGGGCGAAACGGTCGACGTTGATCACCCAGACCGTGGCACGCCGTGGCGGGTAACCGGGGGGCGCCAGGGATGGGCTCATCTCCGGGCCGGCATGCGCGTTGATGGTCTCCAGCGTGCGGTCCACATCGTGATCTTCGACGCCGGCCAGCAGCGTCACATAGCCGCGCCTCCAGAAGCCCCCGGTGCTGCTAATGCGCGTGACGCTGAGACCGATCTCCGTCAGTGCCCCGCTCACATCCGGGGCAAAGTCGTCACGCAGGATCGCCATGACCAGTTTCATGCCGTGACCTCCCTGTGCACTGTGCGACGTCGCCGTTCGGCTAGCTCCCTGCGGTGCCCTGTTCCTCCACGGGCGCGTCCGCCGCGCCCGGCTCCCCGATGATCACGGGCACGCGCAGGGTCGCCCCGTCCTGGGCCCGCGCCTCGATATAGTACTCCTCCGCCGCGCTCGGTGCGGTTCCTTCCCACTGCACCGCCACGCGCACGCGCTTGCCGGGCTTGATGTCGCAGAAGGTGCGCGCCAGAACGATCTGCGGTGCGCTGGGGAGCAGCTCCATGCGGGCGGTCGCCAGCCCCTCGTTTCGCAGCGCCAAACGCCCCGCCAGGCCCTCGCCTCCTCGGGACGGCCCCAGGACCACGCCCTCGGCCGGGCCACGTACGTCCGGCTCGAGCAGCACCGTGACCACTGCCTGCACCTCGGCGCTGCCGCCGTTGGACTCCAGGTGTATGTAGCCCTGGGCATAGCTGGCCTCGGGAGGGAACTCGTCCATGTCGGTCGAGACGCGGATCTCCACCGAGCGCCCCGTCTCACACTCGAACGAGGCGCGATCGACTACCAGCCAGGTCTCGTCGGACCGCACCGCCCCGCGCAACAGGCCCAGGCCATAGTTGAACACGCGGAACGAGCCGGCCGCCGGGGCGCGGTTCACGCTCTCGCCCAGGTCGATAAAGGTTGCGTCGCAGGCCAACCTAGGGCTGGCCACGGCGAACCGCAGGGGCACCTTCTCACGCCCGGCGTCGCTAGAGACCACCAGGGTAGCCTGTGCCGATTCGACGCCTTCCTCCAGCGCAAGCCCATACGCCGTGGCCCGCACCTGGACCTCCTCGCCGGCCTTGCACACGCCGCGATGCGGCTCGAACTCGGCCCACGTGGCGTCGGACTGGACGTTCCAGGCCATGGTGCCGGTGCCGTCGTTGGCGATGGTCAACGTGCGGACGGCCGGCTGCGTCGGGTCACTATAGCCAAAGTCCAGCACCTCCGGCTCGACGCGCAAAAGCGGCCGCAGGACGGTCAGCGACGCGGTGACGTCCTGGAGCATCGTCCCGGCCGTGATGCGCAGCACGGGCTGATCCACGACCAGCGCGCCGTGGTCGAATGGGCTCGTATCGGCGGTGAGGGTGACGGTCTGCTCGCCGGAGGCGGGCACGACGATATCGGCCTCGCCGACTGACAGCCAGCTCACCAGTGGCTGCAAGGAGGCCTCCAGAGGGGCCGTGCCGACGTTCTGCACCCGCAGGCGCCGCTCCTGCCGCTCGCCGTAGGCCACCTCGCCAAAGAACACCTGGGTAGTGTTGAGCAGCATGCGCGGGGCCAGCACGGTCAGCCGCACGCTGAGGCTGCGGGCTCCGGCGTTGGTGTAGATGCGCACGGCCTCCGCCAAGGAGATCGGGCCCTCGGCCAGCCCGGCCGTGTCGGCCGACAGCGTCAGCTGTAGCGACTCGCCGGGCTCGCAGGCGAACTGTCGCGGCTGCACCTGCAGCCAGGGGGCCAGCGAGCGTGCGCTCCCCTCCAGCCGGCCATCGCCGCGGTTCCCGACCATGGCGCGCCCCTCGCCGGTCTTCCCGACCAGCAGATCGCCGAGGTCGATGAGGGTGGCCTCCATGGCCAGGGCGGGACGTTTGGCCCAGGCCCGCGCCGCCACGCGTTCCTGGCCGGCGTCGCTGTCGACCAGCAGGGCAACCGGGGGCGTCTGCTCGCCGGGAGGCAGCCGCTCGGGCAATAGCGTCACTGAAACCTGTACCTGCCCCTGCGCCGGGCAGCGGAACTCGGGCCGCGCCACGCGCAGCCACTCGACCTGCGGGGAGATGCGCCCGGCCAGGGCCTGGCGTCCGTCGTTCACCAGCGTGAGGGGCAGTACCCTCTCGCCCTCCCCCTCGACTTCGCCAAAGTCGAGCAGCAGCGGCTCCACCTGAAGCGAGGGCCCCGAGGGCACCTCGGCGGTGACGGCCACCCAGACGCGCCCGGCGTTGGTGTCGATCGACACAGCCTGCGGCTCCGAGACCTGCCCGGGATCGAGGCGGCCGCCCAGGACGGAGATGATCGCCTTGGCCTGCCTGTTGGCCGGCAACCGGAACGCCTTGCCCGGCGCGCTGATCCAGTCCACATGGCTGGTGATCCGGCCTTCGACGTCGACGGGCCCGGGGTTGTGCAGCGTCAGGACGACGCGGCGCGTCTCACTGGCGCCGAGGTCCAGCAGCCGGGCATGCCGCGGCTGGACGGACAGGCGGGCGGAGGGCGGCGGCGGTGCGGCCGACCCGGCCGCTGGGCGGGCAGCGCTGGCCGATCTGCCACGCGGCGCCTGGGCCGGGCCAAAGCGCGCGTCCCGCTCGAAGCCAAAGGCAGCCATGCCCGGCTGCCCGGGGGCGGCGGCGGGCCGGGCGGGCAGGGGCTGCGCCGGGGCGGGCGCGGCCTCCCGGGCCTGGTACGACCACCCGGCGATCGGCTCCAGCGGGCCGTCCATTTCGGTCCACAGTTCGGCACGCATCTCGCGCAGGGAGGCGTAGCGCTCTGCCGGGTCGCGGTGGGCGGCACGCGCAATGGCCCGCACCAGGCCGATGGGAGCGTCGGGCACGGCCTGCTGGAGGGGCAGGTTGCGGGGCAGGCCCTTTTCCAGGAGGCGCCCCACCAGGATGGCGTAGAGCAGCCTGCCGAGGGCGAACGCATCGCTCTGTGGTGAGGGGGCCCCTGCGCGCAGCTCGGGCGCAGAGTAGCCGGTGACGCCGCCGTAGGCTTCGTAGGCCGAGGGCAGGAACAGGCCCGTCAGCCCATTGTCCACCAAGTGTACGCGGCCATCGGCATCCACCAGCACGTGGCGCGGGGCCAGAAAGGTCGCGTAGAGCGGGGGGGTGGACTCGTGCAGGTAGGCGAGCAGCTCGCAGAGCTGGGCGCCCCAGTTGGCCGCCAGGCGCGGCGTCACGCGTACGCGCCGCTCCTCGACGACGCGCGCCAGGCTCCAGCCACCCACGAACTCAGACACGACATAATAGCGGTCACCGGCCGAGAACACGTCGGTGATGCGCGGCAGGGCAGGGTGGGAGGCCTGTCTCCAGCGGTTCACAGCGGCGTGAAAGCGCGCGTCGAGCTCACGCCGTTCAGCGGGGCGGAACATGGCCATCGTCGAGAGTTCCTTCACGACGATGGGAGCCTGGGGGCGTTCCGCGTCTACGGCGCGATAGACGGTTGAGATCCTGCTGGACGAGAGGACCGTGCCCAGCAGGTAGCGGCCGCCCACCTTGCGCTCCGGCGCCTGGCGGAACAAGGCAGCAAAGACCTCCTCGCCCGAGGCGGCCCGCCCCTCACAGTTGGGGCAACGCGGCACGTGCCAGGGGCGGCGGGCGCCGCAGGTGGGGCAGGTCACCACCAGCGAGGCGCCGCACTGGGCGCAGCGCTCGGCGTCCGGGGCGTTTGGGTTTCCGCACGTGGGGCAGGTCGGCTTTGCAGGCATCTGGGTATCCGCAGTTGGTATGACAGGGCTCGAGGGTACGGCCACCCGCCGTCGGGAACCCGGCTGGCTGCCCACTATTATAGCGCCTACCGCGCAGCTATGTCAAAGGATGCGCGGGGGATTGCATGGATTCCTGCAGGACCCGCAACTCTCCGCAGCCCATGCGGCAGAAAAGGGGAGCGGCACGGCACAGCCGGGCCGTGCCGCCGGTTTTGCCAGCGGCCGGCAAAGAGACCAGGCGCACTCCGGTCGCTGGCCCCCGCAGCGGAGGCCAGGCCCGGCCGCCATATACTCGACATAACCTGGCCGCCAAGACCACGCCCGGGGGAGCCGCGCAGGGCAGGAAGCGCCGCGCTCCGCGCCTGCCACGGCGGGGAAGGCGTCGGCAGGGCGCACGGCGCCGGCAGGGCGGCCGCCGTGGCCGGACGGGTCGCCGCGGACCGCGGGCCCTGCGGCGGGCTGTGCGGCCCAGCGGGCTTGGGCCGGATCGGGGCGGCAAGGCAACGACGGCCGCCACGCCTCGGACGCCGGCGGCCGCCTCGGCGCGACTCTAGGTCGCAACCGCTGCGCAGCCGCGGCTGTCGAGTGCCCAGGTTTGGCGGCTGACGTGCCTGAGCTGGCGGATCGTCGCGGAGCGCCGCAGAGGGGCTTTTGGGGCCACTCGCGGGGGATTCGGGCGCCTTTCGCCTCCCAGGGGCTTGACAGAGCCGCCTTTCCGGTATATCATTTATTAAACATTAAATGATATACTCTGACGCGCGAAAGGAGCTCCCATGCCCCCAGAGACCCCTCCCCCAGCCGGGTCGCCCAGCCTCAACGAGGCCGCTGAGATGATGCTCGCCGACCTGGAACTGAGCCCGCTGACCAAGCGCACTTATCGCCACGGCGTGGACGCCTTCCTCCGCTGCCTGCACGTCCAGCGCCAGGACTATGCCGCGGCCGACGCGCTGGCCCCCTGCCCCCGGGACTGGATCGACGAGGAGTCTCTGGCCCTCTTCAGTCGCTACCTGCGCGAGGCCTACCCGGATCCGCGCGCGCCCCGCGGGGAGCCCTCCCCCACCCCCACCCGCACGGCGCGTACCTACATGGTCGCCGCCAAACGCCTGCTCAACTGGCTCGACCTGCGCGACCTGCTCCCCGACGGCGTCTCCTACGATCGCATGCTCCGTCGCGTCGACCAAGGGCGCGGGCGGAGGCGCACCTCCTACCAGAAGCGCCCCGTCGACCCGGAGGTCATCCGCGTGGTCACGCATTACCTGCGACGCCCCCTGCCCGACGCTGGTCAGGCCCGCCTGACGCTCATGCGCAACCGGGCCCTGATGGCCGTCCTCTACGACACGGGCATGCGCATCAGCGAGGCCCTGGCGCTGACGCGCGAGGACGTTCTCGACGGCCGCGCCCACAAGGTGCGCCTCACCGTCACCAAGAATGCCAAGCCGCGCACGGTGTTCCTCTCACGCGATACGCAATCCCTGATCCGCGCCTACACGCGCGAGCGCGACGATGGCCCTTACGCGCCCCTCTTTGTCTCCCACGGGCGCAACAAGGGGCAGACGCTCACCCCCCGCCATGCCTGGCAGCTGGTGAAGGATGCGGCCATTGCCGAGGGGCTGTACGACAATACCTCGCCGCACTCTTTGCGCCATCGCCGCGCCCAAGACCTGCTCGACGAGGGGATGCCGCTCGAATGGGTGGCCGCCCTGCTGGGCCACGAGCACACCGACACCACCCGCATCGTCTACGCGTGGGAGACGGACGAGGAGCGCCTGGCCGACATGGTGAACACCTACGGGCTCACCGTCCAGCAGGCCCAGCGCCGCGCACAGGAGGAGCAGGACGCGCTGGACCCGGGCCCCACCGAGGCCACCCCACGCCCCTAGGCGAAGCGCCGGCGCGCCACCACCGCGGCGCCGATGGCGCCCGACAGATCGCCGAGGGCGGCCGGCACGATGCGCACCCGCTCGACGTCCGACTGGTTCACAAAGTGCTGGCGGGCCACGGCGCGCACCGCGTCCAGGTACGGTTCACCCAGGCGCTCGGGCAGGCCCCCGCCGATCACGACCACTTCCGGGTCGACCAGGTTCACGCACGCGGAGACGAGCAGGCCCAGGTAGCGCTGCGCGCGCTGCACCGCCTCAGCGACGACGGCATCGCCCCGCTCGAGGGCCTGCCCGATGATGTTGGCCGTCATGGGGCGGGCCTGGTTCGCGCCGAGCAGCTCGGCCGCCATGCTGGGACGGCCGCCGCGCATGGCCTCGCGCACGTCGCGCTCGATGGCCGTCCTGCTGGCCAAGGCCTCGGCATGCCCGCGCTGGCCGCAGCCGCACAACGGCCCGTCGGGCAAGAGCACCATGTGCCCCACCTCACCGGCCGAGTTGCGCGCTCCGGCCCGTAGCCGGCCGTCGAGAATGAGCCCCCCGCCGATGCCAGTGCCGACAAAGATGGCCATCATGTCCTGGGCGCCCTGCCCAGCTCCGTAGGTGTGCTCCCCCACCGCGCCGACCTTGACGTCATTCTCAATCGCCACAGGAAGGCCCAGCGCTTCACCAAGTCGCTCAGCCAGCGGCAGCTCCTCCCAGCCTGGGCCTAGGTTCGGGCAGCGATGCACCACGCCCGCGGAGGCGTCCAGCGGCCCCGGCACGCCGACGCCGACGCCCGCCACGCCCCCCTGCCCCACCGAGGCGGCCACCATCGCCTCACGCACCGCGCTGGCCAGCCGCGCGATGACGTCATCGACGCCGCGCGCCGCCCTGGTCTTGTGCTTCACTTTGCCGAGCACCCGCCCGTCGGCCGCCACCACAGCAGCCGTCAGGCTCGTTCCGCCCAGGTCAACCCCCACGAAGACGCGTTCTGTTGCCACGGCATCCCCTTCCGGCGGGCGCCCCAGTCAGACGTGTGCGGAGCCTGGGCCTGCCAGCCAGGCAGGCCCCCCCCACCAGAACGATGTTACGGCAGGGCTGCGGGCCTCGTCAACTCTGGGCGACGCGCGCATTATGTAGTGTTCCGGCGGCGCTTCGCCGTCTGCGCCCTAACCGCATGCAGACCGATACTTTGGGGGCCTCTCGTCACTATGCTATAATCAAAGGGCTTCAAAGTGATACCCTCTTAGTGTAAGGAAAGCGGTAGTTCGTCGTGATAAGTGAGTTAAGGATGAAGATGGCTCGCCATAACGGCCGTGCGCCGCAAACAGAGCTATTCCGCTATGGTCTACTCGCCCTCTTGGCCCTCTCGCTGCTGGCCAGTGCCTTTGCCGCGGGAGGGGCCACCGTCTGGTTCCTGGCCCCCCAGGTGCGACAGACCCAGGCTGCCCCCGAGCCGACCACGGCCGCTGGGAGCGTGGTGGCCACCGAGGCCCGGCGCGAGGAGCTCGCCTCGCTCCTGTGGGAGACGTGGGATATCCTCGAAAACGAGTACCTCGAACCGGAAGTCCTCGTTCCCGAAGACATGATCCGTGGCGCCGCTGCCGGCGCGGTGCTTTCGGTGGACGACCCCTACACCGTCCTGGTGGACCCACTGCCCGCGGCCATCATGGACCAGGACATGCAAGGCTCCTTCGAGGGGATCGGTGCCACAGTGGCCATGGTAGATGGCCGCCTGACCATTCAGGACTTTATCCCCGGCAGCCCGGCCAGCAAGGCCGGCCTGCGCCATGGGGACGTCATCCTGCAGGTGGACGGTGAACCGGTGGACGGCCTCGACATCGTCTCCGCCATCAGCCTGATCCGCGGCCCGCGCGGCTCGGTGGTGCGCCTGCTCGTCGAGCGCGTCACGCGCACGGAGCCCTTTGAGGTGTCCGTCACCCGGGAGCGCGTCGAGCTGCTGACCGTCGAATCGCGGATGCTCGATAATGACGTCGCCTACCTGAGGCTCACCGAGTTCAACGCCGTGGCCGCGCGCAAGGTCCGCACGGCGCTCAGGCAACTCCTCGCCAAGCACCCGCAGGGCCTTATCCTGGACCTGCGCGACAACCCGGGCGGCTACTTTCAGACGGCCATCGACGTGGCCAGCGAGTTCCTCCACAAGGGCGATATCATCGTCTCCGAACGGGAGCGTGACCAGGAGGCTGACGTCTTTCCCGTCACGCGTGCAGGCCTGGCGACGGAGATCCCCCTGGTCGTGCTGGTGAACCGTGGCTCGGCGAGCGCGTCGGAGATCGTCGCCGGCGCCATCCGCGACCATGCGCGCGGCCTTCTGGTCGGCGAGACCACCTATGGCAAGGGCTCGGTGCAGAACGTTCACACGCTATCGGACGGCTCCAGCCTGCGCGTCACCGTCGCCAGGTACTACCTTCCCGACGGTGAGAACATCGACGGCACGGGCCTGGTGCCCGACGTCGAGGTCCTGTACACTCAGGAGGACGCCGACGCCCAGCGTGACCCGCAGCTCGAGCGCGCCGTGGAGCTACTGACAAGTGTAGAGGGAGACTGACTCAGCATGGCCGCCAAGAAAAAAGAGAGCAATGCTCCCCCGCGCGGGGGTGATCGTCTGGTGGCCAGCAACCGCAAGGCCTTCCACGACTACTATATCGAGGACACTCTCGAGGCCGGCCTTGTCCTTCAGGGCTCGGAGATCAAGTCGATCCGCGCCGGCCGCGTGAACCTGCGCGACTCTTACGTGACCATCCGCAACAATGAGGCCTGGCTGATCGGCACGCACATTGCCGGTTATGCCCAGGCGAGCTACGAGGATCACGAGCCACGCCGCCCGCGCAAGTTGCTGATGCACCGCTTGGAGATCGACCGCTGGTTGGCCCGTGCCGAGCAGCGCGGCTACACGATCGTCCCGCTGCGCCTGTACCTCAAGAGCAATCTCGCCAAGGTCGAGATCGGCCTGGCGCGGGGCAAGCAGCAGCACGACAAGCGCCACGTCATCGCCGAGCGCGACGTGCAGCGAGACATCGACCGCGCCCTGAAGGAGAACCGGGGATAAGCGTCCCCCTCCCCCACCGCCGCCTCGCGGCACAGGAAAGGATGCGTGACGCCGTGTACGTCGGATGCCAGGCCGCCTACTCGCCCGAGAACCTCCGCTTTGCGCGCCAGATGGGCGTGCGCCATATCGACACATCGCCGTCCTCCGGCCTGGGCCTGGAGGACGGCGGCTACTGGCGGGCAGATTCGCTGTGCCGCCTGCGTGAGGAGGTCGAGTCGTACGGGCTCACGCTCGCGGCCATGCACCTGCCGCTGACCTCGGCCGGCATCGAAAAGCAGGTCTGGCCCAACATCATGCTGGGCACGCCCGAGCGCGACCGCGACATCGAGAAGGTCTGCCGCTCCATCGAGGCCGCCGCGCAGGCCGGCGTCACGACGCTTCTGTACAACCTCGCGGTGCTACCCGTCGTGCGCGGCCGGCGCAGCCCGGGGCGCGGCGGCGTCACCTACAGCCACTTTGACTATGAGGAGATGCGGAACGACCCGCCCCACCCGCTGGCGCCGTTCACGGCCGACGATGCCTGGGAGCGGATCACCTACTTTGTGGAGCGCGTCATCCCGGTGGCCGAGCAGCACGGTGTGCGGATGGGCTGCCACCAGCACGATCCCGGCTTCCCAGAAGGGGTCGGCTACCGCGGCATCGAGCGGGTGCTGGGGAGCATTGCGGGCGTCAAGCGCTTCGTCGGCCTGCACCCCAGCCCTTTCCACGGCCTGAACTTTTGCCAGGGCACCATCGCCGAGATGTGCACAGCGCCGGAAGAGGTGTACGACGCCATCCGCTACTTTGGCAACCGCCAGAAGATCTTCTGGGTGCACTTTCGCAACATCGTGGGCGGCTACCTCAAGTTCGACGAGGTCTTTCCCGACGAGGGCGACGTGGACATGTGCACCGCCATCCGCACCTACCATGAGGTCGGCTATGACGGCGTGCTCGTCCCCGACCACGTGCCCCACTCGGACCTGGACACGCCCTACGGTCACCGGGCGCGCGCCTTCTGCCTGGGCTACATCCGCGGGCTGATCCAGATGGTTGAATCGGAGGGGCGGCGGCCCTAGGGAGCCGCCCCATTGGTACCGCAAGAGTGCAGCGGGGCGGTGGGGAGACTCCCTCACCGCCCGGCTGCTCACTCCAACGTCCGCGTTCAGTCGATCACATGCAGCGGATGCGCCAGGTGCATGCGCCACAGCAGGCGCAGCCGTACGAGCACCGCACTGGCGCGGTTCAGGACGCGCACCGCCGCTTCGGCCTGCTGGCGCGCCCGATAGGCCGCCCCTACTCCGTCCTCGGCCGGTGCGGCGGCCGCCTCGTCGGTCGCAGTGCCCTCGCCCTCGCCCGCTCGCACGCGGGCCTCGGGCGCGGCGCCCTGCTCGGCGCGGGACTGCTCACGGGCTTGCGTCTGCGTCTCGCTGCAGTCGGCACACGATCCGTCCTGCAGGCGGTCGCGATCACGGTCCTGAGTCCCGAAGCGTTCCGCGGTCGGGGCAGGCGCGGCCTCGGCGCAAGCACCGTCACGGTCCTGGATGCGGTCGCGATCGCCCGCTCCGGCCGGCTCTCCCTGCGGCGCGCCAGGGCCTGGGCCCGCCTGGCCACGGGTGCCTGCCCCACCCTGCGCCGCGGCGGGCAGGGCCAGCACCATGAGCGCCAGGGTAACCAACGCCAACGTCCGTACGGTCCTGATCATTAGAATCCCCTCCTTGCTCAAGTCGCGCGCCCCTCTCCAGGCTTCACGTTAACGATCTGGTCGTGTGCCTGGCACTGAGTATGACGCGGCTCGTCTGCGGAGGTTTCACCTGGGTGGCCTAGTCCTCACCCTCTGGCACGTCGAGCTCCACGATCACCTTTTCGGCGAACAGAAACGGCACGCCCGACACCTGCCCGGAGGAGGTGATGGGGTACTCGCACGTCCCGCGGACGTGTACGCGCGCGCCGGCAGGGATCGTCACCGAGCCCAGCCCCTGGCTGTACCCCGCCCCGCCGCCGAACACGTGGTACTGAGTAGCGGGACCGATGATGACGCTCAGCTGCCCTGCCTCACTGATGGCCACGCGCGCGGCCCGGTTGGTCCAGGCGTCGCCGAGGATCAAGGTCGTCGGGCTGGCCCAGCGGGCAAAGGAACCCCGCGCCGAAAAGGACACGGCCCGCACCTCGCGCGGGGCTGGCGGCGTGCGCGTCAGGCTGGGCTGCAGGGCGCCCGCGGTCGGCGTCGGCAGGCGCGTCGGCCGGCCGCGGCCCACGCCAGGCGCGCCAGGATCCTCTGGCCGACCGTGGCCCGGGGCCTCGCTCGGCTGCCCCTGGCTAGGCCCGGCGCCTCCCCAGCGGCCTCCGCGCTCTGCCAGGGCCGGGGCGGCAGCAACAACGAGCACCGCGACGATCACGGCGATGGTCAATGTCAACCTACGCATGCGTACCTCCGTGACTAGTAGCAGTATGGCACTGCCAAATCGCTCCCATGAGGCCCGGCAGCCCATCCCTGAAATCCATGCTATCGCCCACCTTTGCGCCCGGGAGCGGGCGGCGTCGCCGAAACCGCCGGCGTACCGGGTTCTGTCCGCGGCGTCGAGGCGGGCGTCTCCGTCGGCGCGGGCCCTCCGTCCGGCGCCCCTCCCGGGCGCTCTGGCCGCCCGGGCTGTACCGGGGCGGGAGTGTCGGCCAGAGCCGGAGGCCCCGGCAAAGGATCCACCGGCAACGGCGTCACCGGGTCCACGCCGCGGCGCTGGCCTCCCCCTGCGCCATGCCCTTGCCCCTGCCCGGGGGGCGCGGCCGTGGCCATCGGCGTGGGCTCCGCAGGGCTGGCAGAGAGGCCAGCAGAGGGTTCGGCAGTGCCCGGAGGGGATGCGCCGCCCGCGTGCTGCCCGCCGGCGTCGCCCGCAGGCCCAGGCGCGACGTCGACCTGGCTGGCCTCCACCGTCCCCCCCATGACGTGGGCGCGCACGTGCACCGCGCTCCCCAGCGGCGGCTCAGCCCCCTCCCAGACACCCGCCGGCACGCCGACCCGCAGCGCGTCGAGCGACCACTCGGCTCCGCTGCTCCCCTCGTAGCGCCCCTCGAACTCCACCTCCGCGGTGCGGCCCAGGGCGACCACCTCGCGCACCTCGGCCAGGCGCTGGCGGCGCAGGGCATCCAGATAGCGCCCGCGGGCCGCTTCGCTGCGCAGGAGCGCCAGGCGGGCCTGCTCGACGGTGAGCTTGACCGGGTACAGGAGGTCCCCGGGCAGAGAACGCCCGGCCGCCTCGATCGTGCCGAAAGAGAGGGCCAGGAACAGCGCCAGCGCCAACGCGGTCACCGGAACCCAGCGGCGCGCCACCGCCCGGGCGGGCGCCGGCCGCCGCGTGGTCCTCTGCAGCACCGCCTCGCTGAGCCGAGGGGGAACCG
>JAAZBY010000080.1 GCA_012513595.1 Chloroflexota bacterium | reverse complement strand
GTCGTCATCAACGATCAACACCTGCTTGGCCATCGGCAGCCTCCTTGGGCACGGTTCGCAGCGTGAACCAGAAACGAGCGCCGCGGCCTGGCGCAGTCTGCACCCCGATCCGCCCCCCTTGGGCCGCGACCAGCACCCTGCAGATATACAAGCCGAGCCCGTGCGTCCCCGCGGAGCCGGTCGCGACGTTCCCCACCTGCTGGAACCTCTGGAAGAGACGCCCGAGGTTCTCTGGAGCGATCCCGTCGCCCTCATCATCCACAGAGACCGCCACCTCATCCGCGTCACGGTGCGACACCGTAGTGACGATGGGCGTGTCGCTCCGCGAGTGCTTGATCGCGTTCTCCAGGAGATTGCGCAGCACGATCATAGTCCGGGCGCGATCGGCATGGACAAGAGGCAGCCCCGGCGATTCATGCAGGAGAAAGGTCCGCCGCGCGTGGCTGGAACCCATCTCAGAGCAGACCTGAGCCGCCAGCGAGCCCAGCGACAGCGGCTCCAAAGACACGACGCTGGCACCCGACCGAACGCGCTCCATGTCCAGCACTGTCTCCAAGAGCGTGGTGAGCCGCCCGCTCTCCGCGCGGATCCCGGCAAGGAGCGTCTGGTGCTCCTCCGCGCTCAGGCCACCCTCGCAGAGAAGCTCGGCCGAGGCGGTGATGTAGGCCAGCGGGCTGCGGAGCTCGTGGGAGAGTAGGAGCGACGTGTCAGGCTGGTCTTCGAGGCGCAAAATCGCCTCCGTCTGCGACTGGATGGCCACCAGGGTGCCTCGCAGGCCCGTTCCGCTGCCGTCCAGGGGTATCCCGATCACCGTGACGCCAAGGTCGCGTCGATCGCCCGTCAGCCTGCTGGGAGCAGACAGAAGGGCACTGGTCCCGTAGGCGACGCTGGGGAGGCCAGTGGACACACACCTGACCAGGTCACGCCCACCGAGATCAAAGAGTACCGCCGACGCCGCGCGGCCGAGATGCTCATCGAGACGGCCCGGCAGCAGCCCCTGCAGTGCCGGGCTCAGGTAGCGCACCCGGCCATCGTCACCGATGATCAACGACAGGAGCGGCAGCACGCCGAGGATGGCCTCGGCCGCCGAGCGACCGTCCCCCTGCGGCGCCCGGCGAGGCTCACTCCCTGCTCCAGATGGCGGGCCGAGCGGCGCAGAGGCAGGCCTGGGCGGCGCCTCACTGCTGCGGGCCATCAACACAAAGGGCACGGACGCGGCTCCGCCCCCGCCTGGGCTCCATGCCAGCGCAACACAACACCGGGGCGGCGGGAAGAGGGCGCGCACCCACGCTGCCCAGTCCACACGCCACCCGTTCACGAGGCGCAACCTCATGGGCAGATCCCCTCTGGCTTGAGGAGAGTACACAGGATGGACAGTGACGCTACGGGAGAGATGCATGCTTGGCACGGACGGCTGCTGCGGCGCCCGACACGGCGATGGCCCCCGCCGAGCCGGGGAACAGCGAGGAGGAGGTAGTACTGGCGAGGATCGTGGGGTGTATAGGGGCACCGGCCATGGCACGCACCGGCCGGCCAAAGTATGATTAACCGCATCTTAACCACAGAACGCCTCTGTTGTCAAGAGGTTTGTGGGAGGCGCCTGTGGTGACCCCTCGCGAGACCGAGGTGTCTGCCGTCGCCGGCTGCAGTGAGCAGTACGGCTAGCGCGGGCGGCGGGTATGCCCGCCACCCGCACGCTTCTGAACTGGGCCCGGGAAAGCCTCGCCTCACCCGGCTGACTGCCGCTGCCGTCCTCGACGCCACAGGCTGCGGGGATCCCACTCGGGCCACAGGTAAGTGGCCAAGAACACGCCAAGGATGCCCAGCGTGAGCCCGGCAGCCGCTGCGATCGCGAGCACCTGCATGAGCGGGCGTCCGGCACGTCTCGTCGGGCGCAGGGGCGCGCTGGCCACCCGGACCATGTCTTTGCTGACCTCGGACTCTACACGCTGCTCGGCGATCTTGCGGGTGACTGCAGAGTAGGTCTCCCAGGCCAGGTCACGGGCGCGCTCGAGTTCGCGGAACTCGCCTTTCGCCTCGGCGAGCTGCCCTTCTAGGCCGCGCACTTCCTCCTCAAGGCTGGCGAGCAGTTCAGTGTGGTTGCCCGCCGGGGTGCCTGCCGTGGGCGATGATACCTCGGCGATGGCCTGGTCGGTGGCGGTGATCTCGTCCTGGAGCGCGCCCATCAGCGCCTGGAGATCGGCGACCTGAGCCCCCGCTGTGAGGCCGGTCTGCGAGGCGGTCATCTGCAGAGTCAGGTTCTCCGGCAGGACAGAGAAGGCGAAGGCCTGGCTCTTCAGGAGCGCGATGGCCAGCGCGCTGGTCTCCGTACTCGCCGCTCCTCCCTCGCGAGCCACCGCAAGGAGCGAGGCGGCGTTCTGGTGCAGCCGCTGCAGGGCCACACGTCGCTGCAAGTACTCCTCGAGCGACGCCGTGCGGGCATCCCAATGCGCGTCCAGCGCGGCCTGCTTCTCACGGAGGGCCCGTTCCAGCGCCGGAACCGGGTCGGTGGAGGTCCGCTCTACCAACGCACGTTGGGCTGTGTCGTACTCGGCCTTGGCGACGTCCCGCTGCCCGGCTAGAGCCTCAATGGCGTAAGCGCCCACGCCATAGACGGTGTCTATATGTCGCTCATAGGCGGCGGCCCAGGCCTCGGCGACCAAGACGCTCACATCGGGGTCGGCGGCGCGCACGGTGATATCGATCAGGTCACCGTCCTGGTTCGTCGCGGTGACCGACGCGAGCAACGTCGCAACATCCTGGTACTCTGGCGGCAGCCGATCTCCCAGGGCAGAGACGACCTCGTCGGCGACGGCGACGTCCCGGGCCAGGCGGACCAACGCCTTCCGCTGTGCGCCGAGGTCAGCGGCGGTCTCCAGGCTGGACTCTAGTGAAAACTCGGTCTTGTAGCTCAGGATGGCGACGGCCACCTTGGCCTCGTACATTGGGCTTCCCGCGACTGTGGCCAGCCCTCCCAGCAGAACGGCCAGGGCCGTCAACCCCGCCAGGATCGGCCACCAGCGAAAGAGTGCCAGGAAGTAGGGTCGCAGGTCGATGGTGTCGTCAAAGGCGGCCGGGCTGTACGGCGTTTCAGTGGTCATGATCGGCAAACCTCCGGGAACAGTCTGCGGAGCCCCGACACATAGTACCTCTGCGGTGAGGCGTCGTCTCTGCTCCTCGTCGCCACATCTGGCCAAGTATAGGCGAGAGCGGTGCATCCGACAAGGCCGGCACAGCCACGGCAGGCCCCTGCCGCATCGTGAGCGCAGGCCCAGGGCCAGGCGGCAGGCGCGCCGCGACTGACGTTGACGGGGTCAGCGGCCATGGTATGATGCGTTACGTTACGCGCCGCCCCACCGGCCAGGTGACGACATGCGCCCTGCCGGGCACACACCAGGAGCAAGCCCGTATGGAGTGGAGCCGAACGATCCCGGAGGTCGAGGCCATCGGCCAACACCCCGCGGTGGCCTTCGCCGCCGCCGAGTTGACGCGTTACCTGACCACGATACTCACAGGGGCGCCCAACGCCACCCTGCCTCGCCAGGGGCGCATCGTGCTGGGCATCTTCACGGACCTCGACCGCCAGGGCACCCCGCACGCCCCCTGGCCGGAGGTGGCCGACCCGCTGGTGGACGACGCCGTCTGCATCGCGGTGTCGGATGGATCCGGCTATGTGGCCGGCGCGAACCCGCGCAGCGTGTTGTTGGCGGCCTACCGCCTGCTGCGAGAGCTGGGCTGTCGGTGGGTACGCCCCGGCCCTTCCGGCGAGAGGGTGCCCCGTGGGCTGCGCGCACCGCTGAGCGCGTCGATATGCGAGGTGCCCAGCTACCGGCATCGCGCCCTCTGCATCGAGGGGGCCGTCAGCTATGACAACGTCGCCAGCATCATCGACTGGGCGCCCAAGGTCGGCCTGAACGGCTACTTTACCCAGTTCCGCGAATCGTTCATCTTCTTCGAGCGCTGGTATGGGCACCGCAACAACCCGCGCAAGGCGCGCGAGCCTTTCTCGGTGGAGCGGGCCCGCGAGTTCCTGCGGAGCCTCGAGGGCGAGATCGCCAGGCGCGGCCTGCTCTACCATGCCGTCGGCCACGGCTGGACGTGCGAGCCCTTTGGCATCGCAGGCCTGGGCTGGGACGTGGAGGCGCCGACCTTGACCCCGGAGGTGCGCGGTTACCTCGCCGAGGTCGATGGCGCGCGTGACCTGTGGCGCGGCGTGCCGCTGAACACCAGCCTCTGCTACTCCAACCCGACGGTCCGCAGCATGGTGGTGGAGAGCATAGTGGACTACCTGCGGGACCACCCCCAGGTCGACCTACTGCACTTCTGGCTGGCCGATGGGACCAACAACCAGTGCGAGTGCCCGGCCTGCCGCGACACACGCCCGTCGGACTATTATGTCATGATGCTGAACGCGCTGGACCGCCGCCTTGGCGAGGAAGGCCTGGCCGCGCGGATCGTCTTCCTCGTCTACGTCGACCTGCTTTGGCCGCCCGAGCGCGAACGCATCGCCAATCCCGATCGGTTCGTGCTGATGTTCGCGCCGATCACCCGCTCGTACCGGCAGACCTTTGCCGCCTCCGAAGAGGCCCCGGCGCTGCCGCCATACGACCGCAACCGGCTCACCTTCCCGTCGGACCCGGACCAGAACGTGGCCTTTCTGCGTGCCTGGCAGCAGACCTTCCGGGGCGATAGCTTTGACTTTGACTATCACCTGTGGCGTGCCCACTACCTCGACCCGGGCTACATGTCGATCTCGGACGTGCTCTCGCACGACATCCGGAACCTGGCGGCCATCGGCCTGAACGGGTATGTGAGCTGCCAGGTGCAGAGGGCCTTCTTCCCCACTGGCCTCCCGATGCATATCCTGGCGCGCACCCTGTGGGATCGCGACGCTCCCCTGGCGGAGCTGGCTGCGGAGCATATGCGCGCGGCCTTTGGGGACGACGCCCCCCAGGCAGCGGCCTACCTAGAGGGTCTCTCGGACGTCTTTGCCCTGCTGGAGCCCCTTGTGCTTGGGAACCCCGCGGCCGCCGACACGGCGGCGTTGCTCGAGGATCTGGAGCGACGGCTCGCCTCCGGCCGCGGGCTGATCGCCCGGAACCTGGCGCAGGACGATGCCTGCGTGGCGCAGTCGTGGCAATACCTGGAACACCATCGTCGCCTGGTGGAGCGCTTGGCCGCGGTGCTTGCGGCGCGCGCCGCGGGCGACGCTGAGGGCGCCCGGCACGCCTGGGCCGCGCTGGAGGCCTACGTCCAGACCAACGAGGATGCTCTGCAGCCGGTGTTCGACGGCTGGGCCTACCTGGAAGCGATGCGCAGGCGCCTCGGGTGATCGCCTGCGCCGGCAAAGCCAGGTAGCCCGGCCGTGAAAGCGGTTGCGAGCGGGTCCCGTTGGTGCTATAATCTGCGTCGCCCTGCGGGTATTGGGCGTGACTAGGGAGTACCGCGCATGTCCTGCATGGACGAGCCAAGCGACGCAACCCAATACAGTGGAGACGGCGCCCTTCAGGACGGCATCTCCCTGGCCCGCCTCGGCGAGCACGAGCAGGCCCGGGCGGTGTTTCGCGGGATCATCCAGCGCAACCCGGAACATGAGCAGGCCTGGCTGTGCCTCGCCTGGGTGGCCGAGGGCCGCGAGGAAGCCCGGCGCATCCTGGAGGAGGCGCGCGTCCTGCTGCCCACCAGCGTGCGCATCGCCGAGGGCCTGCGACAGGCCGCCGACGCCACGCAGAGTGGCTCGCTGCGCCGGCGTGCTGGCGCGCGTGCGTCCATGCGGCCGAGCCGGCCCAGCCTTTTGACGAAGCGCGGCCTCGTGGGCGCCTATGCGTCCGCGCGGGCAGCCGTACTGACAGCAGGTAGGGCCGTCACTCGCGGCGCGCAAGCCGCGGCGCAGCCGCTCGGCCGTGCCCTCCGTGCGCTGCGCGGCGTCCGCCTGCCTACTGTGCCCTGGGCGCGGCTACGCCTTTTCGTCGGGCCGCTCGTCTCTCTCCTCACCGTCGTGGCCTTGGTCCTCGGTATTGCGGCGATCCGCCAGAGCACCCTGGCCGACGCGGCCCGCGTCATGGCCGAGGTGCTGCCGACGCCTGACCCTTTGGCGCCTCCTACCCCTACCGCGGACGAGGCAGCGGCACCCCTCCGGCAGCAGGCGGAGGTGGCGGCGACCATGGCGGACTGGCCTGCGGCTATCGAGGACCTGCTGCAGATCCGCGAGCTTCAGCCGCGGAGCGAGCCGGTGCGCCGGGAACTGGCGGTCGCCTACTACAATCGCGGGCTCGCGTTGAGCCAGGCCGACGCCCTGCCCGAGGCGCTGGGGATGTTCGACCTGGCAGTGCGCGCGGATGCCAGCTGCGCCGGCCTCCTGGAGGAGCGGCGCCTTCTGGACCTGTACCTGCGCGGCCTGGACGCCTACTGGACCAAGGACTGGGGCGGAGTCGTATCAAGCCTCGCCAAGGTTGAGCGCATCCGCTCCGGCTACAAGGATGCCAAGGTGATGCTCGGGCAGGGTTACTATGAGGTCGGCATCGAGCAACAGGCGCAGCGCAAGTGGTTCGACGCCGTGGCGTCGATGGACAAGTGCCTCGCGCTGCTGCCCGACCACGCGGAAGCGCCTCTCCGCCTGGCGGAGTTGGCCGTCGCCATTACGCCTCCGCGGCGGATCGAGGTCTCGCTCTCCCAGTTCACCACCACTCTCTTTGAGGACGATCAGCCCGTGCGTACGTTCCGGATTTGCCACGGGCGCGCCTCGGCGCCGACGCTCCCCGGACGGTACGAGATCAAGACCAAGCAGCTCAGCGCCTATGGCTCGGCCTGGGACCTAGACATGCCCTACTGGCTGGGGATCTATGATGCCGGTGGGTCAGAGAACGGCTTCCACGCTTTGCCGATCCTGAGCAGCGGCGCCACCGTCTGGCGTGAGGCGATCGGAACGCGTTGCTCCTTCGGGTGCATCGTGATGGACACGCCCGATGCCGAGTATCTGTACAACTGGGCCGACTTGGGCACCGTCGTGTACGTACGCCCCTGAGAGGGGTGAGGCCGCCCGCAGGCGCAAGGCGCCCGGCGGGCGACGCAACTGCAGCATGATACCGCCGGCTGCATGCCGGCGACCGTTCCCGTCTGAACGCACAGCAGCCCATGCAAGGGGGCCTCATGAGTATCGGGCAATCGCAGATCAGCACAAGTTGGCTGGACGAGGAGCTCCGCAAAAAGAGCGTACTGATCGAGGAGCTCCGTGACGTCATTGACAAGCAGCAGCTGGCCCTCGCCGACCAGGCACAACGCATTGCCGGCCTGGAGTCGCGCCTGACCAAGCTGCAGACGCAGGTCGGCCAGATCCCCGAAGTGCACGAGACGATCCAGCACACGCGAGACGAGCTGGTGCTGCAGATCGGCGACGTGCGCCAGGAGATCCAGAAGCGCGAGGCCGACCAGCTGCGCTCCCGCCAGGCCGAGCGCGAGCGCGACATGCAGGCGCTCAACAACACGGTCGCCGAGCTCGGCCGTCTGTCTCCCCTCGAGCAGGCCGCGGCCGCGGCAAAGGTTGAGAGCCATCGCCTGAACGAAGTGGTCATGCGCCTGCAGGATGAGTTGCAGGGCGCCATCAAGCGCTTCGCCCAGCAGGAAGATACCGGCCGCATGGTCGGCGACCACGTCGAGAAGGTCGCTGTGCGCGTCGGGCAGGCCGAGGTCGCCATGCAGGAGCAGCGCGAGGTGCAGCAGGTCCAGGCGACGCGGGTGCTCTTGCTCGAAGGGGCGATCCCCAAGCTGGAGCAGCAGGTTGCCGAGCTGCAGGGCGTCCGCTCAGAGATCACCAAGCATCAGGAGGAGCTGCTGGAGAACCAGCGCCTCGCTGACCGCACCCGCGCCCAGGCCATGACGGAGTGGGGCCGCAAGATCGAGCAGTTCGAGCACCAGCTGCAGATCTGGGGAGACCAGATGCGCTTCTATGCCGACCAGCATGAGAAGAACCGCAAGGTCCTGCGCGATATCCAGGAGGTCACGCACCAGGTCAGCCAGCAGCAGGATCAGCTCAAGCAGGTACAGCGCATCGGTGAAGACCAGATCCGCCACGAGGTACTCGACTTTCGCACCGAGATCGAGCGGCGGCTGGCCCAGGAGATCGAGCGCCGTAAGGTGATCGACCAGCAGCGCATCCAGCTGGAGGACCAGGTGAACCGGCGCATCGCCGAGCTGGAGCAGGGGCGCAAGCAGGATATCGGCACGACTGTGGGGCTCAGCGACCGCATCCGCCTGATGCAGCGAGACCTGGAGACGCAGGTCGCCCGGCTCGAGGAAGTCATGCTCTCGCTCTTCCAGAAGCGTGCCGACGCGGCGCAGCTGTTGCTGTCTGACCTGAAAACGGTGGTGAGCAAAACCGGCAGCGCCAAGAAGGACGAGTAGCGAGCGCCGTGTTCGTCATCGGGACAGCGGGGCATGTGGACCACGGCAAGTCGACCCTGGTGCAGGCGCTGTCGGGGATCAACCCCGACCGCCTCGGGGAAGAGCGCGAACGGCACATGACCATTGACCTCGGTTTCGCTTGGCTGACCCTGCCGAGCGGCACCGAGGTCAGTATTGTGGACGTGCCGGGGCACGAGGACTTTCTCAAGAACATGCTGGCCGGCGTCGGCGGCATCGACGTGGCCCTCTTTGTGGTGGCGGCCGACGAGGCCGTGATGCCGCAGACCCGGGAGCACCTGGCCATCATCGACCTGTTGCGCATCCCCAGGGGGGTCATCGCCATCACCAAGGCGGACCTGGTGGGCGACGAGGAGTGGTTGGCACTGGTCGTCGAAGAGGTCCGCGACCTCGTGCAGGGCACCGTGCTCGCCGACGCGGCCATCGTCCCGGTCTCCGCGGTGACGGGCCAGGGCCTGCCCGACCTTCTCGCCGAACTCGACCAGCTGACGGCCCAGGCTACGCCCCGCCGCGATATCGGCAGGCCGCGCCTGCCGATCGATCGGGTCTTTAGCATTGCGGGCTTTGGCACGGTCGTCACCGGTACCCTCAGCGATGGCTCCTTCGCCGTTGGCGAGGATGT